>PNLC01000900.1 GCA_013822885.1 Bradyrhizobium sp. | reverse complement strand
CTTGTGCAGCACGTCCCAGGTCGGCGTGCGGTCGGTGAAGCGGCGCTTGTTCTGCTTCCAGACGCCTTCATAGAGGCAGTTGTGGAAGTAGAAATACTCCATGTGCTTGAACTCGGACTTCGCCGCCGAGAACAGTTCCTCGACCTGCTCGATGTGCGAATCCATCGAGCCGCCGATGTCGAAGAACACCAGCACCTTCACCGCATTGCGCCGCTCGGGCCGCATATGTACGTCGAGATAGCCGTGGTTGGCGGTTTCCTTGATCGTGGTGTCGAGATCGAGTTCGTCGGGCGCGCCGGTGCGGGCGAACTTGCGCAGCCGCCGCAGCGCGATCTTGATGTTGCGGATGCCGAGCTCGACATTGCCGTCGAGATCCTTGAACTCGCGCTTGTCCCACACCTTGACGGCGCGGTTGTTGCGGTTCTTCTCCTGCCCGATCCGCACGCCTTCGGGATTGTAGCCGTGGGCGCCGAACGGCGAGGTGCCGGCGGTGCCGATCCACTTGTTGCCGCCCTGGTGGCGGCCCTTCTGCTCTTCGAGGCGCTTGCGAAGCGTTTCCATGAGCTTGTCCCAGCCCATCGCCTCGATCTGCTTCTTCTCTTCCTCGGTGAGGTATTTTTCCGCGAGCTTCTTCAGCCATTCGGCGGGAATGTCCGCCTTCTCCATGGCGTCCAGCAGGCTTTCCAGCCCCTTGAACACGCTGCCGAAGACGCGGTCGAACTTGTCGAGATTGCGCTCGTCCTTCACCAGCGCCGCGCGGGAGAGGTAATAGAAATTCTCCACCGTCTGATCGGCAAGGTCGGCGTCAAGCGCCTCCATCAGCGTCAAATATTCCCGTAGAGTCACGGGGACCTGCGCGTCGCGCAGCGATGTGAAGAATTGCAGGAACATGGGATACAGATTGCCTGCCGGCCCGCCAAGGTCAAGGGCCAGCTCGCGCCCGGGAGCCTGCTCACGCCAAAGGCCAGCGCATACCTGTCAGGCCTAGACCGGGTGGGTTTTTCAATTACAATTGAACCATAAAGGGCTTATTCCGGCAGGGGAAATTCGATGAGCATCATTGCGGCACTGATCATCGGCGGTATTGCGGGCTGGCTTGCCGGGCTGATCGTGCGCGGTGCGGGCTTTGGGCTGATCGGCAATATCGTGATCGGCACGTCGGCGCGCTGCTGGCGAGCTGGTTGCTGCCGCAACTCGGGGTCAGCCTCGGCGTCGGCTGGGTTCGCGATGTCATTAACGCCACCATCGGCGCGGTGATCATCCTGGTGATCCTGTCGCTGATCAAACGCTGAGGAAGCCGCATCAACTTCAATCGCGACCGCCGGAACGGCGGTCGTTTACTGTCAGGCCATTGCGGCCAACGAACGAACAACAAGGCAAACAGTGAGATGAAA
>PNLC01000899.1 GCA_013822885.1 Bradyrhizobium sp. | reverse complement strand
ACTTGCGATTGCGACCTTGCGCGCGATCGATGCGTTCGAGATCGGGATGGCCGCGTATGAAGCCGGCATCGTCAGCGCCGAATGGCCGGCGCGGATGCAGCGCCTCGCCGCGGGCGCGCTGGTCGATCGGGGACCGAAGGCCTGCGAGATCTGGCTCGACGGCGGACACAATGCCGAAGGCGGGCGTGTCGCGGCGGCGGCGCTCGGCGATCTCGAGGAGCGCGTGTCGCGCCCTCTGGTGGTGATCGCGGGCATGATGGCGAACAAGGATGCGCGTGCGTTCCTCGCCAATTTCGCCGGCCTGACGCGCCATATCATCGCGGTGCAGATTCCCGGCCGCGACAATGCGATGCCGCCGGACCGTCTGGCGGATGCGGCGCGTGCGCTCGGCATGCGCGTGGAGACCGCCGCAAGCGTCGAAGCCGCGCTGCACGCGTTGTCACGCCTTGCCTACGAAGTGCCGCCGCGGATTCTGATTACCGGATCGCTCTATCTCGCCGGCCATGTGCTGGCCGTCAACGGCACGCCGCCTGCATAAAAACGCAGGGGCCAAATGAAATGCCGCTGGAATTGCTTCCAGCGGCGGTCCGGGAAGAAATATCGATTGCTTATGGAATTCGCCAGCCCCGGTACATCCAGCTTCTAGCCAAGGCGATCAGGCGCGGCGACAAGGAACTGTCCTTATGCTGAATATCCGGAGCGCATGTTGCGCTGCGGTTTCACCCAAATGAGGTAGGCGCTTTCCTTTGTTTTTGTTGCGAAAAACAACCCTTGGGATAGATCAAATGAACATGCGTCTTGCCGCGATTGCCGACGTGCACGGCAACTATCTGGCGCTGGAAGCCGTGCTGGCTGACATCCGCGCACAGGGGATCGGCGAGATCGTCAACCTCGGCGACATGGCGAGCGGTCCGCTCGACGCTCGGCGGACCATGGACGGGCTGATGGCGCTCGATGCCGTCCACGTTCTCGGCAATCACGATCGCTATCTGATCGACCGACCGCCGGAGAAGATGGGATCGTGGGACCGTCCGGCCCATGCGCAACTCGACGCGCGGCATCTCGACTGGTTGCGGAAGGTGCCGAAGACGGCGGTGTTTCGCGATGAGGTTTTTCTTTGTCATGCCACGCCGGACCACGACGAGGTCTATTGGCTGGAGACGGTTTTGCCCGACGGCACGGTGCGAATGTCTGAGCTTGATGCGATCGAGGCGCGGGCCAAGGGCATCACGCAGCCGTTGATCCTCTGCGCCCACACCCACGTTGCGCGCGCGGTCAGGCTTCGCGACGGCCGGCTGATCGTCAATCCCGGCAGCGTCGGCTCGCCCGGTTATCGCGATATCCACCCGTTTCCGCATGTCATCGAAGCCGGCACGCCGGACGCGCGCTACGCGAT
>PNLC01000898.1 GCA_013822885.1 Bradyrhizobium sp. | reverse complement strand
CTCGTCGTTCAAGCCGCTGGTGTATTCGGCGGCGATGGACAACGGCTATACGCCCTCGACCGTGGTGGTCGACGCGCCCATTGAAATCGACCAGGGGCAGGGCGCCGGCACGTGGCGTCCGGAAAACTATTCGTCCGGCAAATATGGCGGGCCGACGACGCTGCGTAACGCGCTGCGGCAATCGCTCAACACGGTGACGGTGCGGCTCGCGCAGGACATCGGCATGCCGCTGATCGGCGAGTATTCGAAGCGCTTCGGCGTCTATGACGAATTGCCGAACTACCTGTCATATGCGCTCGGCGCCGGCGAAACCACGGTCATGCGGATGGTTACGGCGTATTCGATGTTCGCCAATGGCGGGCGCCGCGTGAAGCCGACCCTGATCGATCGTATCCAGGACCGCTACGGCCACACCATCTTCAAGCACGACGCGCGCGAATGCCGCGGCTGCGACGCGCCCGGCGGCTGGAAGAGTCAGCCCGAGCCCCAACTGGTCGATCGGCGCGAGCAGGTGCTCGATCCGATGACGGCCTACCAAATCACCTCGATGATGGAATATGTGGTGCAGGCCGGCACCGCGACGGTGCTCAAGGAAGTCGGCAAGCCGATCGCCGGCAAGACCGGCACCACCAACGATGAAAAGGACGCGTGGTTCATCGGCTTCTCGCCGGACCTCGTGGTCGGCATCTATGTCGGCTTCGACAAGCCGCGCAATCTCGGCCGCGGCATGACCGGTGGTCATCTGGCCGCGCCGATCGCCAAGGATTTCCTCAAGCTCGCGCTTGCCGACAAGCCGGCGGTCCCGTTCAAGGTTCCCGCCGGCATCAAGCTGGTCCGTGTCGACGCGAAGAGCGGCATGCGGGTCGGTCCGGGCGAGGGCGGCCGAACCATCCTGGAAGCGTTCAAGCCGGGCACGGCGCCGCCGGATAATTACTCGGTCATCGGGGTTGCCGACATCGATGGACGTGCGCCGCAGGGATACCCGCAAGGCTATCAACAAGGGTACCAGCAGGGCTATCAGCAAGGGTATCAGCCCGACGCCGGCAACATCATGCGTCCCGGCGGGCTCTACTAGCTCGGCTCGCCGGTTGCGCTTTGCGGCGTGCGCCGCTACATCCGACCCGTCAAGCAAGCCTGAGCCGGTTCTGATTCACGCAGGATGCGGTCTAGGATTATTAGGTAGCGGTGCTCACCGCAGATCAGAGAGACCATGCGCGCCGAAGTCGAACGCCTCGTTGAAGAGATCAAGCAGTCAGTCGGGCTGCTGAGGAGGCATCTTTGACGTCGAACAGTCCACGGCTCGCCTCGCGGAGCTGAATAAGCTCGCCGAAGATCCCAATCTCTGGAACGATCCCCAGAAGGCCCAGAAGCTGATGCAGGAGCGCACCTCGCTGGAGGA
>PNLC01000897.1 GCA_013822885.1 Bradyrhizobium sp. | reverse complement strand
GCGCAAAGGCTCACGCCTTGCGCGGCGACAGTGGCAAAAGAGCCGTTCGCTGGGGAGAGCACGAAGTAAGCCGTAAAGCCACTGCGCAGGGAAGGCCGGAGTGTTTCCGCTGAACCTGTATGCTCGTGTGCGCGTTTTTATGTACGCAAATGCACGCGAGACCGCGGGTGCAGCGTGCACCCGGTCTTCCCTGCGCCCTCGATTTCGAGAGAGGGCCAACGAAGATGCAAACCTCGGGCGAAACGCGCCGCGAGAACGCGAAGTCGTATTCAGTCGTCCTCCCCGCCACCGGGTCGGCCGAATGGCCGCCCGATGACAGGCTCCGGCGCGGATCCAGTATTCCAGAGACAGCAGTGATTGAACCGATAAGCCGCGGCGTACTAGGTCCCGCCTTCGCGGGGATGACACCTGTGATTGTGGTAGGCACTATCAATCAAAACGGCTTGCTCAAAAACTTCGATCCCTTCAGCCCGTATCGCCACGGCAAATCGACCGCCTTGGTGATCCCGATCCGTACGCCGGCGACGATGTCGGGCTTACCGATGCGGGCATACAACGCAAACGGCTGTGCATCGAGCGGCAGTGCGCTGTGCTTGATGGTGATGCCGAGCGCCTCGCACAGCTTGCCCGGTCCGGAGCACAGCGCGCGCGCTTCCTGCAGGCCGCGGCGGCGGCGCATGGCAGCACAGCCATGGATCGGCTCCAGCGCCCGGATCAGCACCGCGCTGGCCGAGCCTTCGGCCTCGCAGACGAAATTGGCGCACCAGTGGATGCCGTAGGAGCGGTAGACGTAGGAAAAGCCCGGCGGGCCGAACATCACCATGTTGCGCGGCGTCGGTCCGTTGAAAGAATGCGCGGCCGGATCGGTATGGTGATAGGCCTCGACCTCGACGATGGTGCCGCCGACGCCGTCGACCAGCAGCGTCGCCCCGATCAGGTCCGGGGCCACGTCGTGGACGCTGCGGTTGAAGAACGAGCGCTTGAGCGGCTTGCCGAGGCGAGGGACGCTTGTTTCGGCCGGCTTGGGATTTTGAGCCATTTTGAGGTGGGAATCAGCGGGAACGGAGATGAAAGGTCGCAATATGTTGCATGTTTCTGCTAGCCTTGATCAACCGGGTTGCGGCTCGACCCGCAACCGGGTTGCGGGGATCGGCGACACGGATTAGCTAACTGATTCAGCAATATCCGGACTTAATCATGGTCGTTCTCGTCGATACCGTCTCCCAGAACCAGGTGCGCCCGCGCCACCCCGAAAAGGTGAACCGGCCGGACGCGCTGTCGCCACCCAAGCCGAACTGGATCAGGGTACGGGCGCCGAACACCCGCGGCTATGCCGATACGCGAAAGATCGTCAAGGAGAACGGCCTCGTCACGGTCTGCGAGGAGGCCGGCTGCCCGAATATCGGA
>PNLC01000896.1 GCA_013822885.1 Bradyrhizobium sp. | reverse complement strand
TCTTCCAGGATCCGCTGACGAGCCTCAACCCGCTCTACCGGATCGGCGACCAGATCGTGGAGACGATCCGAACCCACATGAATCTCTCGGAGACCGCCGCGCGCAAGCGCGCCATCGATCTCCTTGCCGAAGTCGGCATCCCCGCACCGGAAAAGCGCATCGACGCCTATCCGCATGAATTCTCCGGCGGCATGCGCCAGCGCGTCGTGATCGCGCTTGCGATCTGCGCCGAACCGGAATTGATCATCGCCGACGAGCCGACCACCGCGCTCGATGTCTCCGTACAGGCGCAGATCATTTCGCTGATCAAGCGGCTGGGGCGCGATCACGGCACGGCGGTGATGCTGGTCACCCACGACATGGGCGTGATCGCCGAGACGTCTGATCGGGTTGCGGTGATGTATTCGGGGCGAATTGCCGAGATCGGCCCGGTGCAGGATGTCGTGCAGAACCCGCTGCATCCCTACGCCAAGGGGTTGATGGGCGCGATCCCCACGCTTGCAGGCGAAGACAAGCGCCTGGTGCAAATTCCGGGATCGATGCCGCGGCTGTCGGCGATCCCGCCGGGCTGCTCGTTCAATCCGCGTTGCGCCTTTGCATTCGACCGCTGCCGCGTCGAGCGGCCCGAGCCGGTCACGCAGGGTTCGCACGCCGTGGCCTGCCATCTGTTCGACACCGCGCCCCGAGAGGCCGTGAAGGAGACCGCGGCATGAGCGCCCCCTTCGTCGACGTCAGGAATTTGCGCCGGGTGTTCGACGTCTCAAAGCCGTGGCTGAACCGCGTGCTGGAGGGCGGCCACCTGGAGTTTTTGAAGGCCGTCGATGGCGTCACCTTCGACATCAAGAAGGGCGAGACCTTTGCCCTCGTCGGCGAATCCGGATCGGGCAAGACCACGGTGGCGCGGATGGTCGTGGGACTGCTGTCGCCGAGTTCGGGCGAAGTGATCATCGACGGCGTATCGATGACGAGTGCCAGACAGGCGCAGGCCCGCCAGCGCCTGCGGCGGCGTATCCAGATGATCTTCCAGGATCCCTATGCGAGCCTCAATCCGCGCTTCCGGGTCGATGCCATCGTCTCCGAGCCTATCCGCGCCTTCAATCTGATCGAGGGTGATCGCGACATCCGCACCCGCGTCGGTGAATTGTTGGGCCTCGTCGGCCTGCATCCGGACGACGGCCTGAAATATCCGCACGAATTCTCCGGCGGCCAGCGCCAGCGCATCGCGATTGCCCGCGCGCTGGCGTCGGAAGCCGAATTCATCGTCTGCGACGAGCCGACCTCGGCGCTGGATGTTTCCGTGCAGGCGCAGATCCTCAATTTGATGCGCGACCTCCAGGACAAGTTCGGCCTGACCTATCTCTTCATCAGCCACAACCTCGCCGTGGTCCGCCACATGGCGACCCGGATCGG
>PNLC01000895.1 GCA_013822885.1 Bradyrhizobium sp. | reverse complement strand
GAGCTATCGCCAATTCTTGGTGACGGCCGGGTCGGTCAGGCGGCGGCGGTTTCGGGCTGACGGATCGACTTGGGTTTGACCTCCACCCCGTCAGAGAACTTCACACCCAGGATCAGTTTTGGCAACTGGGCGTGACCATCGAGACGGCGCCATGATCGCTGCGCGCCCTCGACGAGCTTGAAGACCATGGCGAGCGCGGTCTTGTTCGAGAGGCAGCCTTTGGCGCGAACCGTGCGATGGCGGACCGTCGCGAACGTGCTCTCGATCGGGTTGGTCGTGCGCAGATGCTTCCAGTGTTCGGCGGGGAAGTCGTAGAAGGCGAGAAGGGCGTCGCGGTCTTTGGCCAGGCAGTCAGCGGCCTTCTCGTATTTCAGCGCGTAGCTCTCGATGAAGGCGTCGAACGCAGCCTCGGCGGCGGCCTTGGTCTCTGCCATCCAGATCTCCTGCAAGGCACGCTTGGCCTTTGGCTGCTGGCTCTTCGGCAACTTGGCGAGCACGTTCGCGGATTTGTGCACCCAGCACCGCTGCTCGGCAGCCTTCGGCCAAATCTCACCGGCGGCCTTCCAGAATCCGAGCGCGCCGTCGGCGATCATGAGTTGGGGCGCACCGTCGAGCCCGCGCCGCTTGAGATCGAGCAGAAGATCGCGCCAATCGTGCGCACTTTCCCGCGCGCCATCGGTGAATCCGACGAGTTCCTTGCGGCCTTCGGGCGTCGCACCGATGACGACGAGGATGCATTGCTTCTCATCTTCGAGCCGCGCCTGCATGTGGATGCCGTCGGCCCAAACGTAGACGTAGCGCCTCGCCGAGAGGTCGCGCTTCTGCCACGCCGCGTGCTCGTCCTGCCAGCCGTCCTTCAATCGGCCGATGGCGGATGCCGAAAGTCCCGCCGCATCCTTCCCGAGCAGAGCTGCCAGCGCTTCCGAGAAGTCGCCGGTGGAGATGCCCTTGAGGTAGAGGATCGGCAGCAGCGTCTCGATCGACTTCGAGCGCCGCATGTAGGGCGGCAGGATCGACGGCGAGAAGCGGATGCGGCCCGGATCGCCAGCGGTTGCCCCGCGATCACGCACGCGCGGCTGCTTGACTGGGACCGGACCGATGCCGGTCATCACCTCGCGCTCAGGCAGGTGGCCATGGCGGACGACGCGCGTGCGGCCATCCTCGGTCTTGATATCGGCATGCTTGGCGAGGAACCCGGCGACCTCGGCCTCGATCGCCTGCGCGAGCAGGGCACGCGCCCCGTTGCGCAACACCTCCGTGAGTTGGTCGTCGAAGGCTCCTGGCTGAATCAGTCGGACGACGTTATCGTTGGGCACGGCATATCGCTCCTTCGGTGGAGAAGTGAGGTCGTCAAGCAACCCCACGATATGCCGCCTTCCCGATTCCCGCCGTCACCAACTTCCGGCGGTAGCTC
>PNLC01000894.1 GCA_013822885.1 Bradyrhizobium sp. | reverse complement strand
AAACACCAGAAAGAGCGTCATGCCGAGCACGAGGTGCGCCTTGAAGATCGGATGCACGTCGAGAATGTTGGCGGCGACGCCCGGCTGCAGCGTCAGGATGCCCTGCGCCCAGTCCATGAACTTCACCATTTCATGGCCGTCGAGATGGCCCATCGATACCGGAATGGTCGCAAGTCCCAGCAGCAGTTGCGCGAACAGCAACAGCAGGATCGCGGTGTCGCCGAACGATGAGTTGGCGCGGATGCGCGGATCGAACAGGCGGCGATGCGTCAGGAGCGCAATGCCGACCAGGCACATCAGGCCCGCGATGCCGCCGGCCACGATCGCCAGCATCTGTTTGAAGCCGTGCGAAACGCCGAGCATGTCGAACACCCGGATCGGGGTCAGCAGGCCGACGAAATGGCCGAGGAAGATGAAGAGAATGCCGACGTGGAACAGGTTGGACCCCCACACCAGTTGCCGCCGCCGCAGCAACTGGCTGGATCCGGTCCGCCACGTATATTGCTCGCGGTCGAACCGGACCAGGCTGCCGAACAGGAACACGGTCAGGCACAGATAGGGATACCAGCCGAAGACGATTGAATTGAGCGTTTGCATGGCTCTCTCCTCACTGCGGGCGCGGCGCGGGATCAACCGCGCGCCTGGCATGGCGAAGTTTGGCGATCAGGCCCTCATGGCCGCAGGCACCCTGGCCCTGGCTGCCGGGACCAAACCGCACCTCTTCTTCCTCCCAGGCGGCATCGAGCGCCTCGAGATCCATCGGATCGGGATCGATACCTTTCAACAGCTCGTCGACGATCTCGCGCGACGGGGCCGCCGCCGCGCTCGCGACCAGCGCATCGAACACGGCCTTGTATTTCGATTTCCGTCGTTCGAGGCGCTCGGCGAGCGCCGCGAAAATATGAGCGGTCTGGCCCAGCAGTTCGCGGGCTTCCGCTAGCGATTGGGTCGACAGGAATTCGAGGAATAGCGGAACGTAATCGGGCAGTTCATTCGTCGCGATGAACAGTTCAGCCTTTTCGTACATCGCCTTGAGATCGACCATCGCCTGGCCGCGGTCGCGGCTTTCGCCATGGACGTGCTCGAACAGATGCAGCGCCAGCGTCTTGCTGCGATCGAACAGCAAACCATAACGCTCCTGGAGATCGTAGAGCTCGCCGACCGCGATTTCCTCGATCAACAGGTCGAGCGTCTGGCGACAGGCGGCCGGCACCACCTTTTCGGCATCGAGGACGGCCACAAATTCCGGCGCCGCATTGATCAATTCCTGGGTCGGATAGCCGAGCAGAGCCGAAAGGACCTTGAACGTCTTCATCACGCGATCTCCATCGGGTTCTTGGCCTTGCGCTGTGAGCCGAACAAATTGGTTTCGCTTTCACCGCCGGAGCAACCATTGCCGAAGGTGAAGCCGCAGGA
>PNLC01000893.1 GCA_013822885.1 Bradyrhizobium sp. | reverse complement strand
TCGAGCCCGATCCGGCAGAGTTGCACGAGGTCTTCCGGCTTCAGCCAGATCGAAAGCCTGCGGTGGTCGAGCGGCATCTCGCCGAAATTGCCGATGCGCAAACAAGTGACACCAAGCCCGTGTTTATCAGCATAGAGCGCGCCGACCGCTTCCCCGAACACCTTGCTGACACCGTAGCGGCTGTCCGGCCGCGCGGTGACGTCGGTGCCGATCCGGTGATGGCGCGGATAGAAGCCGACCGCGTGGTTCGATGAGGCGAACACCACGCGCTTGACGCCCTGCTTGCGCGCCGCTTCGAACAGATTGTAGCAGCCGATGATGTTGGATTGCAGGATCTGATCCCAGGGTCCCTCGACCGAATAGCCGCCGAAATGGAGAATGCCGTCGACGCCTTCACAGATAGCCTCGACCTGGGTAGCATCGGCGAGATCCGCTGCCTTGAATTTTTCGTCCTTGCCGAGATCGGCCGGCGCCTTCAGATCGCTCAGCAGCAGGTCCGGATAGATCGGCGGCAGCAGCTTGCGCAGGCTCGTGCCGATTCCGCCAGCGGCCCCGGTCATCAATATGCGCGGCATTTGTTTCCTCTTGTATCAAGACGATTTGCGGTCATCGGCCGAATGATAGCGATGAGCTAGCCGCCAAGCGCACCCTGAGTATTCACATAAAGCGCGTAGATCGACTGGCTCGCAGCCATGAACAGGCGGTTGCGCTTCAATCCGCCAAAGCAGAGGTTGGCGCAGCGTTCGGGCAGCGCGATGCGCCCGATCATCACGCCGTCGGGGGCGAACACGACGACGCCATCGAGTTCGGGATCGCCCATGCCCCAGCCGCACCACAGATTGCCGTCGATGTCGCAGCGCATGCCGTCGGGTGTGCCGGGACCGGCGTCGACCAGGACGCGCTTGTCGGAAAGCCTGGCACCATCGGGCGAAACGTCGTAGGCGAGGATCTTGCGGGTCGGCTCGCCGCGCGATTCAACGACGTAGAGAATCTTTTCATCGGGCGAGAAGCACAGCCCGTTGGGCCCGAGCACGCCCTCGGCAACGATGGTGGCCTCTCCGGTCGCACCGTCGATCCGGTAGACATTCATGTCGATCTCGGGCTCGGCCTTGTAGCCCTCGTAGTTGCCGAGCAGGCCGAACACCGGATCGGTGAACCAGATCGAGCCGTCGGATTTTACGACGACATCGTTGGGAGAGTTCAACCGCTTGCCGTCGAAGGAATCGATCAGCACCGTGATCGATCCGTCATACTCGGTGCGGGTCACCCGCCGGCCGCCATGCTCGCAGGTGACGAGGCGTCCCTGGCGGTCGCGGGTGTTGCCGTTCGCGAAGTTCGACGGTTTGCGGAAGATGCTGACCGCGCCGGTCTCCTCTTCCCATTTGAGGATTCGCTGGTTGGGGATGTCGCTGCACAGC
>PNLC01000892.1 GCA_013822885.1 Bradyrhizobium sp. | reverse complement strand
CGATCAGCCCTTCCATCGAACTCAAATTATGCACCGGGCGGAATTCGTCAACGTGCGGCAGCATCATTTTGATGCCCTGGGCCTTGGCCTCGAAGCCGCCATAGCGCAGCAGCGGGTTGAGCCAGATCAGGCGGCGGCAGGACCTGTGCAGCCGATCCATCTCGAACGCCAGCGAGGCGTCGGCCTCCCGCTCCAGCCCGTCGGAAATCAACAGCACGATGGCGCCCTGCCCGAGCACCCGCCGGCCCCACAGCTTGTTGAAGGTATGCAGCGAGGTGGCAATGCGGGTGCCGCCGGCCCAATCCTCCACCGACGACGAACAGCTCGCCAGCGCCTCGTCCGGGTCGCGCGCCCGCAGCGAGCGCGTCACGTTGGTCAACCGCGTGCCGAACAGGAACACCGAGACCCGCTTGCGGGCGTCGGTGATGGCATGGAGGAAATGCAGGAACAGCCTCGTATATTCGCTCATCGATCCCGATATATCGAGCAGCGCGACGATCGGCGCCGGCTTGTCGATCCGGCCGAGCTTTCGGATGTCGATAATCTCGCCGCCGGTGCGCAGACTGCTGCGCATGGTGCGCCGCATGTCGAGCCGCAGGCCCTTGGCGTCGGGCTGGTAGCGGCGGGTGCGCAGTTCCGCCTGCGGCAGCTTCATATTGGCAATGGCGCGGGTGACCTCGGAGATCTCGGCCGCGCTCATCTGCGCAAAATCCTTCTTCTGCAGGATCTCCTTGTCGGAGACCGACAGCCGCAATTCCTGCTCCTCGACCTGCGGGGCTTCTTCGCGCGTCGAGGGCTGGGCCAGCGCCTCCTGGACGCGGCGCGACGCCGGCGGCGGCTTCTTCTTGGCGTGGTCCGGCAGCGGCACCGAATCCAGCATGTGCTTCCAGTCTTCGGCGGCGCGGAAGAACAGGTCGAACGCCTGCGCGAAGATTAGCATATGCTCGTGGCGCTTGACGAAGATCGCTTCCAGCGTCGCGTAGACGTCGGCGCGGTTGCCGATCTCGATCACCTGCAGCGCGTTGAGGGCGTCGATCACGCTGCCGGGGCCGACCGGGATGCCGGCCGCACGGAGCGCGCGGGCGAAGCCGACGACATTGTCGGCCATGTGGCCGGTCGGCGGATTGAGGTGATCGATGGTGGTCATGGTGCTAACCTCGCCGTCATTCCGGGATGGTGCGTTAGCACCAGACCCGGAATCTCGAGATTCCGGGTTCGATGCTGCGCATCGCCCCGGAATGACGGTAACTTACACGTGCCCCGGAATGACGACCTAGTCGCTCGTCGCGTCCTTTAAAACCTTCTGCAGCGTGTCGCCCTGCATCCGCGCGATGTCGTCCTGATACTTCAGCAGCGCGCCGAGCGTGTCGCCGACCATTTGCGGCGTCAGCGAACGGGCGTCGAGTTCGGTCAGCGCGGT
>PNLC01000891.1 GCA_013822885.1 Bradyrhizobium sp. | reverse complement strand
GGCCGACGCCGTGAACCTGCTCTCGACGCTCGGCGATGAGGCCCGCCCGCTGGCCGGGGGCCACAGCCTGGTTCCGATGATGAAGCTCAGGCTCGCGAGCCCCGAGCACCTGATCGATCTGCATGGCGTCGCGGGCCTCAAGGGCATCCGCCGCGATGACGACAGAATCGTCATCGGCGCGATGACCACCCAGCACGAACTGCTGGCCTCCGAGGACATCGGCAAGTCCCTGCCCATCCTGCATGAAACCGCGCTACTGATCGCCGATCCCCAGGTCCGCTACCGCGGCACCATCGGCGGCAACGTCGCCAATGGCGATCCCGGCAACGACATGCCGGCGCTGATGATGACGCTTGGTGCAAGCTACCGGCTGGAAGGCAAGTCGGGCGCCCGCGACGTCGCGGCAACCGAGTTCTACCAGGGCGCCTATTTCACCGCGCTCGAACCCGGCGAGATCCTGACCGCGGTCTCGATTCCTGTAGCCGCCGCCGGTCACGGCTACGCCTACGAGAAACTCAAGCGCAAGGTCGGCGATTACGCCACCGCGGCTGCAGCCGTCGTGCTGACGATGGCAGGCGGCAAGGTCGCCACCTGCAAGATCGGGCTAACGAACCTTTCGGAAACACCACTGCTGGCCGAGGACGCCGCCAAGGCCGTGATCGGCACCAGCCTCGATCCGGCCACGCTGAAGAAGGCGGCTGCGGCTGCGGAAGCCATCATGTCGCCGGCGGCGGATGCGCGTGGGCCCGTCGAATATCGCAAACATGTCGGCGGCATCATGGTCGCGCGCGCACTGCAGCGCGCCGCCAGCCGCGCTGCTTAAGGAGGGACAAATGGCCAAAACTCACGTCACCATGAAGGTGAACGGCGCCGAGGTCGAAGGCCTCGTCGAACCGCGCACGCTGCTGGTGCACTTCATCCGCGAGAACCTCTCGCTCACCGGCACCCATATCGGTTGCGAGACCACCCATTGCGGCGCCTGCACCGTCGATATCGACGGCATGTCGGTGAAGTCCTGCACCATGTTCGCGGTGCAGGCGGAAGGTTCCGACATCACCACCATCGAGGGCGTGGCCAATGCCGACGGTTCGCTGTCGGCGCTGCAGGAAGGCTTTCGCATGATGCACGGCCTGCAATGCGGCTTCTGCACGCCCGGCATGATTTTACGCGCGCAGCGGCTGCTGAAGGAAAATCCGTCGCCGACCGAGGAAGAAATCCGGATGGGCATTTCCGGCAATTTCTGCCGCTGCACCGGCTATCAGAACATCGTCAAGGCCATTCAATATGCCGCCGCCAAGATCAACGGCGTTGAATTCCAGGAGGCTGCGGAATGAACGACATGACTCCCACGCGGGAACAACGCGAAGCCAAACTCGAAGGCATGGGCTGCAAGCGCAAGCGGGTCGAAGACATCCGCTTCACGC
>PNLC01000890.1 GCA_013822885.1 Bradyrhizobium sp. | reverse complement strand
GCTCATCCAGTCCTTCGAGGATGTCCCGGCCCGGCTCGGTCTCCAGCACGATGACGTTCGGTGTTGGCGCCGTGTGATAGGCATCGATGGCTGCGGTGATGCCGCCCATGTGGACCGTCAGATGCGCCTTGCCGAGACGGCGGTCTTCGCTCGCCGCGCGCACCGCGGCTGCGACCGCGACGCTGGCGCAATAGGCCTGCACGGAGACACGCGGCGCCGGCGAAATGTATTCTTCGGCCGGCGCTGGCGCGTCGTCCGGATTTTCGTCGGAGTTCTGAAAAACGTGGCTGATCATTTGCCTGTATCGCTCAGTTTGGCCTTGTCGGCTTCGGGATAGGCGGTCGTGGTGGCGATGCCCCGCCGATACTTTTCGAAGGCGATGTTGCGCCGGGACGTGTAGGCGGGCGATTCGGGGCGCGGCTGCTCGAGGTCCGCCGGATTGTCGATCATCGCGGCGAGATTGCGCTGCGTAGCGCAGCCGAAATTATGATACGGCTTGTTCTCGTTGTAGCCGGGGTTGTCGATATTCGGGCCGAGGTCATCCGGCCACAGGCCGCAAGGGCCCGCGACGGCGGAAATCTTCGGATAGCTCAGCCTGATCGTCGGCAGCGTTCGGGAATCGTCCGGACGGTATTGCCGCATCGTGATGGCGCGCGAGGGCACGCCGCCAGCCATCAGCACCGACTGGATTTCACGGAACGAAGCTGCGGCTGCGCGCGCATTCGATGTGTCGATCGGCACGTCGGCGGTGATCACGCCGGTGCCCTCGCGAACCCAGGTCTGCGCCAGCCCCGTGATGTCGGTGCGCTGCGGTCCGGACAGGCCGCCCCGCCCGCGGCCGACGAACACGACGATCGAGCGGTCGGCTTCGGTGATCGCGATCGGATGACGGTGGCGGTAATCGTTGGGCACACTGGCGGTCACGATTTCCGTGGTCTGGTTGCAACCGCCGAGCACGGCCGACAGGCCGAGAAGGGCGCCGGCCAGGCGCACGGTGCTGAAACGGTCGACCGGTTTTCTGTTCGTCATCGTTCTGTCCTCGTCCCGGCGCGGTGGTGCGCTTCCGCCTCAGTCAATGATGAAACCAAAACTGCCCTGGGAAACGCCGATGGTGTCGACGTGCGCGACGAGGCCGTAAATCCGGTTAATGCGGGCGAGCAGCGTGGACTGGGAATCGGAGGCCGGCGCGAACCCGTCATCGGGGCGGGACAGTTCCTTCTGCGCAACTGCGCGGACCACATAGGGCGTCACCAGAACCATCAGTTCGGTCTGGTTGTTCACGAAGTCCTGGCTGCGGAACAGCGCGCCGAGAACCGGCAACTGGTCGAGACCGGGCAAGCCGTTGACGGCCTGCTTGGTCTGCTCCTGAATCAGGCCGGCCATCGCCATCGAGCCGCCGGAGGGGATCTCAAGCGTCGTCTCCGCGCGGCGGGT
>PNLC01000889.1 GCA_013822885.1 Bradyrhizobium sp. | reverse complement strand
CCGGAATGGTCGCCAACCAGATGGTGACCGAAGCGAGCATCGAACAGTCCAGCGAGCGCGCCAGCCGGTCGCAACGGGTAGCCGACAATTCGCTCTCCGCGCATATCGACCTGCGCAAGATTCAGCTCGCCGCCCGCGACGTCAGGCTGGCCAGGACGCCGGCCGAGGTCGAGAAGACCGTTGCCGACCTGCAGCGATACAAGGCCAGCGAAGCGAAGGAACTGGAATCGGCGCTTGCAGCTGCGCAGGGGCAGGATACCAGGGAGCGGCTGCAGAAGATAAAATCGCTGATGGAGGGGTTTACCGCTGCCGTGGAAGATCTTGCCAAGGCGCAGATCACCCTGCTTGGGCAGATCGACACGCGCTCGGCGATTTCGGATGAATGGACCAAGTCGCTCGACACCCAGTTGAATTCATCCGCGCTGAAGAAACTGGACAATCGCCTCGATATCGAGCGGCTGCTGTTTCTGGCCGATGCCAGGGTAAACGCGTTGCGCGCGGCGGCCTGGAAACTCGGCGCTACCGGCGATCCCAGCCTGATCGGTCAGATCACCCGGACCGAGAACTCGCTGAAGGACGTCTTCAACAAGCTGCGCGGCGAGGCCGATGACCGCGATCTGCTGGTCGTGGTCAGTTCGCTGTCCTCGATCGTCAAGCGCTTCCTGGCCGCCAACGAAGAGGCCGTGAAAACGGAGCAATTGAAGAACGACATCATCATCAACCGCACGGTGAAGCCCGCCGCGGAAGCCGCTGACCTGATGGAGGCGACGGTTGCGGGTGCGCAAAAGCGCGCCATGACTTCCAAGGAGGAAGTCATGGCCGATACCGCGCAGGCCAACCGGGTGGGCCTGATCATGGCAATTGTGGTCGTCATTTCGCTGATCGCCTCTGTCGTGTTCACCTTCCTTGGAGTCTCGCGTCCGATGACGCGCCTCAACGGGGCACTGGGCGAGATGGCCGGCGGCAATCTCGACGTCGTGATCCCCGGCGCCAGCCGCGGCGACGAAATCGGCGATCTCGCCAAGACGGTGACCGTCATTCGCGAGAATGCCGAGCATAAGGCGCGTGAGGAAGCCGAGGCCAAGGTCAAGCAGGACCTGATGGCGGCGCAGCGGCGCAAGGAAGAGATGATCAAGCTTGCCAACGATTTCGAAGGCGCGGTCGGCGAGATCGTGGAGACCGTGTCGTCGGCCTCGACCGAACTCGAAGCCTCCGCCAGCACGCTGACGGCAACGGCCGAACGTGCCCAGGAACTGACGACGATGGTGGCGGCTGCTTCCGAGGAAGCGACCGCCAATGTGCAGTCGGTGGCTTCGGCCACCGAGGAGATGGCGTCATCCATCACCGAGATCAGCCGCCAGGTGCAGGAATCGGCGCGGATGGCCAATGAGGCCGTCGACCAGGCCCGCACCACCAATGAAAGGGTGAGCGAATT
>PNLC01000888.1 GCA_013822885.1 Bradyrhizobium sp. | reverse complement strand
CATCGTGCGGCGATGGGAACAATGTGCACCCGGAACCAGCGCCGCGCCAGAACAAAAGTTCGCCAGAACAAAAAGTTAACGGGATGGCTGGCGGCAGGGGACGGCCCGCCGACATTTGACCAAATCGCCCCGACCGATCTGCCGTAAGTGCTGAACTCGGGAGACCCAATTCGCTGGGGAGGAGGTGAGGCGGTGCGTTAGTCGCACGCCACCCAACCCGCCTTCGGCGAGTGAGCAAGCCCGCCATAGCCTTGGCGTGGGTAACCTATTGCTCTCTGACGAGGGCTAATGCGCCAGGAGAACGGGGCGTACCGAAGCGTTCTTAAGGATGTGGCGCGTGGCCCCGCCCAGAAGCATCTCGCGCAGGCGGCTGTGGGAATAGGCGCCCATGATCAGCAGGCCGGCTTCATGCTCTGCCCCCACCGCGAGCAGCGTGTCGCCCACCGAGCGCAATTCGGGTGCAACCACCCGCGCGGTCGCAGCGATGCCATGACAGCGCAAATAGGCAAGCACCTCCGCCTGCGAGGCTTGGCGATTGCTGGCGTCCCGATCAACGCTTATGATCTGCACTGATTTGGCGAGTTGCATGAACGGTATGGCAGCTGAGACCGCGTGCCAGCATTCCGGGCTCTCGTCCCAGGCGATCATCACGCTGTCGGTCAGATCACTCTGCGGGCGAGCCGGCGCCAACAGCACGGGGCGACGGGTCCGCAGCAGCGATTGCTCGGCAATGGCCATGAGAGATTCCATCACGGTGGCGCTTGCGGCGACCATTAGGTCGAAGGCAGCGGCCCGTTGCACCGCGATTTCCACATACGATCCCTCGGCTTTGCGCCAGGACGCTGCGAGCGGGCTGCCGGGCTCGTCGTTCGCCGATAGCATCGGGATGCCGACTCCCGCGCAGGCCAGCGCGAAAACCTGACGCGCATTCCGCGCTGTTCGCTCCTGTTCCTCGGCGTGCCAGTTTATCGATGGGACGGTCACCGTTCGTCCCATTTCGGTGACCGTTAGGCCGCCAGGCGCATGCGTTACCGGCGGCGGCTCACTGATGAACAGTGCCTGGACGTGAGCCCCCAATGTCTTCGCGGCAAACAGCGCCGTTTCAATTTGACCGGTGTGACCGGCTGAGCCGGGAAGTGGAACCAGGATTCGCTTGATGCTCATGAAAGCCTCCTGCGATGCCGCCGTTTGCGACGACAGACGGCATAAGTGTGTGTCGAGCCAAAAGCAAAATCACGCAATACGACGTAATTCATAACTCTCGGAACCCCCCAAAGTTCCGGAGACCCGCAGGTGCCGGTCGCCGACTTTGGTCGTCAATGTCCGTTCCGGGTGTGCGCCGTGAAAAGGCGGCGCTTTTCCAGCGGGTGCAAGTGGCAACCGCTCCAGCCGGAAGCAACCGGAGCAGTCATGGAGGTAACGAAGTGGCTGAAGCC
>PNLC01000887.1 GCA_013822885.1 Bradyrhizobium sp. | reverse complement strand
CAACTTCGGTATCATGGCGCATATCGATGCCGGCAAGACCACGACCACCGAGCGCATCCTTTATTACACCGGCAAGAGCCACAAGATCGGCGAAGTGCACGAAGGTGCCGCGACGATGGACTGGATGGAGCAGGAGCAGGAGCGCGGCATCACGATCACCTCGGCCGCGACCACCGCATTCTGGAACGGCAAGCGCCTGAACATCATCGACACTCCCGGCCACGTCGACTTCACCATCGAAGTCGAGCGTTCGCTGCGCGTGCTCGACGGCGCCGTGTGCGTGCTCGACTCCAACCAGGGCGTCGAGCCGCAGACCGAGACCGTCTGGCGCCAGGGAGACAAGTACAAGGTTCCGCGCATCGTCTTCGCCAACAAGATGGACAAGACCGGCGCCGACTTCTTCAAGTGTCTCGCCGACATCGTCGACCGCCTCGGCGCCAAGCCGATCGCGATCCAGCTGCCGATCGGCGCCGAGAACAACTTCAAGGGTCTCATCGACCTCGTGAAGATGCAGGGCATCATCTGGAACGACGAATCGCTCGGCGCGAAGTTCGACTATGTCGACATCCCGGCCGACCTTCTCGACCAGGCCAAGGAATATCGCGAGAAGATGGTGGAAGCCGCCGTCGAGCTCGACGACGACGCTTTGGCCGCGTTCCTCGACGGCAAGGAGCCCGATGAGGCGACGCTGAAGCGGCTGATCCGCAAGGCGGTGCTGACCGGCGCCTTCTATCCCGTGCTGTGCGGCTCTGCCTTCAAGAACAAGGGCGTGCAGCCGCTGCTCGATGCCGTGGTCGACTACCTGCCGTCGCCCGTCGACGTTCCCGCGATCAAGGGCACCGATGATGACGGCAACGAAGTCGTGCGCAAGGCCGACGACAAGGAGCCGCTGGCTCTGCTCGCGTTCAAGATCATGGACGACCCGTTCGTCGGCACCATCACCTTCTGCCGCATCTATTCGGGTGTGCTGCAGAGCGGCACCGGTGTCATCAACTCGACCCGCGAGAAGAAGGAACGTATCGGCCGCATGCTGCTGATGCATGCGAACAACCGCGAGGACATCAAGGAAGCCTATGCCGGCGACATCGTCGCCCTTGCAGGCCTGAAGGAAGCGCGCACCGGTGATACGCTGTGCGATCCCGACAAGCCGGTGATTCTGGAAAAGATGGAATTCCCGGAGCCGGTGATCGAAATCGCGATCGAGCCGAAGTCCAAGGCCGACCAGGAAAAGCTCGGCGTCGCGCTGGCGAAACTCGCCGCCGAAGATCCGTCGTTCCGCGTGTCGACCGACCAGGAGTCCGGCCAGACCATTCTCAAGGGCATGGGCGAACTCCATCTCGACATCAAGGTCGACATCCTCCGCCGTACCTACAAGGTCGACGCCAACATCGGTGCGCCGCAGGTGGCGTTCCGCGAGCGGGTCACCAAGCGCGCCGAG
>PNLC01000886.1 GCA_013822885.1 Bradyrhizobium sp. | reverse complement strand
GGGCTATTGTCAGAACTTGTGTTCTTGAAGTGTTAAAAAAAAGCGGCGTATCCTGCTGAGGTCTTTCACCACTTCAGCGGCCCGACGCGGGCACAAGGAGACGCCATGAGGAAGGTTAGCGAAGTTCGTCGAGGGAATCCAGCAGTCACTAGCGTTGATCCGGAGGTGATTGCGTTTCGCGAGCAGTTCGATGTGGGAAGCCCGCTGGACGAGTTGGTTCGCGAAGGGGCTCGACGGATGTTGCAGACCGCGATCGACGCCGAGGTGGCGGCGTTCGTCTCGGCGCACGACGATCGGCGGGACGACGCGGGCCGCCGCCTGGTGGTGCGGAACGGAAGCTTGCCGGCTCGGGAGATTCTTACCGGGGCGGGGCCGCTCACCGTGCAGCAAGCGCGCGTGCGGGACAACTCGCCCGACCCGAACGAGCGCGTGACGTTCACGCCGAGCGTGCTGCCGGCTTATCTGCGCCGGACGGACGCCATCGAGGAGTTGATTCCCTGGCTGTACCTGAAAGGGATTTCGACGAGCGACTTCGGGGAGGCGCTGCAGGCCCTGGTCGGCGAGAAGGCCAAGGGACTCAGCGCCAACGTCGTCGTGCGGCTCAAGGAGCAGTGGTCCGACGAGTACGAAGCTTGGAACCGGCGTGACTTGTTGGACAAGCAGTACGCGTACGTGTGGGCCGACGGGATTCACGCCAAGGTGCGGCTGGAGGACGAGGCGAACCAAAAGCAGTGCTTCCTCGTGCTGATGGGAGCGACGGCCGACGGCCAGAAAGAGTTAATCGCCGTGCAAGACGGCTATCGCGAGAGCGAACAGAGCTGGTCGGAGTTGCTCGTGGACCTCAAGCAGCGGGGGCTCGTCAGCGCGCCGAAGATCGCCGTCGGGGACGGCGCCTTGGGCTTCTGGGCCGCCCTGCGGAAGGTCTTTCCCGAGACGATCGAACAACGCTGCTGGGTTCACAAGACCGCGAACGTGCTCAACAACATGCCCAAGAGCGTGCAGCCCAAGGCCAAGGGGGATCTCCACGAAATCTGGCAGGCCGAGACGAGAAAGGATGCGGAGCGGGCGTTCGACGACTTCCTCGAGAAGTACGGAGCCAAGTATCCCAAAGCGTGCGACTGTTTACGCAAAGATCGCCGCGAACTCCTGGCGTTCTACGCCTTCCCCGCCGAGCATTGGCAGCACCTGCGGACGACCAATCCGATCGAGTCGACTTTCGCCACGATCCGACTGCGCCATCGCAAGACCAAGGGGAGCGGAACCCGCCGAACCAGCCTCGCCATGATGTTCAAACTCGCCCAGTCCGCCGCCAATAAATGGCGACGACTCTCCAGCCATGAAAAGGTCACGCTCGTCCTGCAAGGACGAGTCTTCAACGATGGAATCTTGCAGGATGCTGCCGCTTAACCAACGCGCGAAAACACGAGATTTGACAATTCCT
>PNLC01000885.1 GCA_013822885.1 Bradyrhizobium sp. | reverse complement strand
TTCCTGTCGGTCACTGTGCTTGCCGTCAATTTGCTCGGCGACGGCCTGCGCGACGCGCTCGATCCACGCATGGCCAAGAGCCTCTAGCGCATGACCTTGAAAAGAGCGAACCGGCTTGCCGACGAGGTTGTGATCTGATGGCGCTGCTCGAAGTCCATAACCTGCAGACGCATTTCCGTACGCCCGAGGGTATCAACCGCGCCGTCGACGGCGTCTCCTTTCATGTCGACGAAGGCGAGACGCTGGCGATCGTCGGTGAATCCGGCTGCGGCAAGTCGGTCACCTCGATGTCGCTGATGCGGCTGATCGCTGAACCGCCGGGCAAGATCGCGGGCTCGATACGCTTCCAGGGCAAGGATCTGCTGCAACTCTCCGAGCGCGAGATGCGCGCCATCCGCGGCAACGACATTTCGATGATTTTCCAGGAGCCGATGACGAGCCTCAATCCGGTGCTCACTGTCGGCCGCCAGATCGGCGAGACGCTGCGGATGCACCAGGGGCTGGATAAGCAGGCCGCCGAGGCACGGGCCATCGAGATGCTGACCCTGGTCGGAATCCCCGAACCTGCGCGGCGCGTGCGCGAATATCCGCATCAACTCTCCGGCGGCATGCGCCAGCGCGTGATGATCGCGATGGCGCTGGCCTGCAATCCAAAGCTCCTGATCGCGGACGAGCCGACCACTGCGCTCGATGTCACGATCCAGGCGCAGATCCTGCAGCTGATGCTGGACCTCAAGCGCCGCGTCGGCGCGGCGATCGTCCTGATCACCCACGATCTCGGTGTGGTCGCCGAAATCGCCGAGCGCGTCATGGTCATGTATGCCGGCCGCAAGGTCGAGGAGGCGCCGGTGGCCGAACTGTTTCGTTCGCCCCGTCATCCCTACACGCAGGGCCTGCTCGGCGCGGTGCCCAAGCTCGGCTCCTCGCTCTCGGGCGCAGCGCGGCGGCTCGCCGAGATTCCCGGCCAAGTGCCCAGCCTCAAGGGACGGATCGAGGGCTGCGTCTTTGCCGGGCGCTGTTCGCTGGCGACCGATCTGTGCCGGCAGGTTGCCCCGGGTCTCGAAGAGAAGGGGCCGCGCCACATCGCCGCCTGCCATTATGCGCTCAAGCAGGCGGCAGCGGCATGAGCGCGCCACTGCTGCAGGTCAACGACCTCAAGAAGCATTTTCCGGTCCGCGGTGGCCTGTTCAGTCGCAAGTCGAACTGGGTCTATGCCGTGGACGGCGTGTCCTTTGAGGTCGCGCGGGGCGAGACGCTGTCGCTCGTCGGCGAATCCGGCTGCGGCAAGTCGACGGTCGGCCGGGCGATCCTGCGGCTGTTCGACATCACCGCCGGCCAGGTGGTGCTGGATGGCCGCCGCATCGACGATCTTTCACCCGGAGGCCTGCAGAGCATGCGCCGCCGCGTGCAGGTGGTGTTCCAGGACCCGTTCTCCAGCCTCAATCC
>PNLC01000884.1 GCA_013822885.1 Bradyrhizobium sp. | reverse complement strand
CCGCATCCGCGCCGAGGCCATAGACCGTCTCGGTCGGGAACGCCACCAGCCCGCCCTCGGCCAGGATGCGCGCCGCCGCCGCCACTGCAGCCTCGCCGGCGGGCAAAATGGGGGTCTTCAAGCCTGCATCCACTATGATTAACTTCCTCAAACCGGCGCCTTGCGGTCACCGAAACCCAAGGCTATAAGCCGCGTTCTTAGTCGGAGTGTGGCTCAGCCCGGTAGAGCACTGCGTTCGGGACGCAGGGGTCGCAGGTTCGAATCCTGCCACTCCGACCATCCTTTCAAGTACTTATACTTTCGATGATTTTTGCGCGCAACGAAATGCGCAACGAAATGGCTCGATCGGGGCAGTGCGGGGCCTGTAGAATTAGACTCTGCGTACGAGCGATGGGTAAGGCCGTGCACGCGCTTGTCACAGCCAGCGATCGGTTTGTGCAGATTTCGCCGGGCATCATGGGAAATCCGTGGCTTGGACGGAGGCGAGGGCCGCGCAGTCTGAGCTCGACGCTGCAGCCAACGAAATCGATCCCAAGTTCCCCGCGCGGGACTAGCGCCGGCCGCCAAACGCCTCAGCGGCTTGTTCCTGGAATTCCGGGTGGTGATGACCGTAGTTTGCCTCTAGCTGCTCCACCGTCATTCCAAGCCAGCCTGCAGCCTCCCACATATCGACGCCGGCCTGCATCAGCCACGTCGCTGCTGTGTGGCGTAGCGAATGCCGGACGACGTCCTCGCCAAGCCCCGCGTCCTGCAAAATACCTTCCCAGGCTGACCGGATCTTGCCGGCAAGCGGCTGACCATCGTTAATGCGGTTGACGACGAATCGGATCTGGTCGCCGTTCTCCAGAATGCCGGCCTCACGCAACTCGCCCGATCGCATTTCGTCGATCTTGCGCCAGCGGACCAGGTGAGGGCGCAGGCGGCTAGCGATCTTTGCGGGAGGGCGCCGCTTCTTGGTTGAACGTTCCAGAGCGCCTTTGCCCTGATAGACCATGGCGTCGAGGTTCATCCATGGATGCGTGGTGGTGGCGAGCCATTGCGTGCGCCGAATCGTTTCCTCGCGCCGCGCGCTGTAAACGCCAATCAGGCAGAAGCGGGCGGCCGGATAGCGTCGCCGGATGATCCAGCGCTCGCGGCGCAATAGCCTGCCATCTTCCTTTCGTTTCCAGAAGTTTCGCTCGCTATCCCACACGTAGCCAATCGCGGCACCGAGCAGGCGCGCGGCTTCGTTGCGCGTCAGCCAGCGGTGGCGGCCTTCCGCCTTGGGAGGTAGGATAATCTTCGGAACGACGCTCAGCGTGTGCTCCGCGTGGTACGCGTTGACGGCAGCACGCAAATCCTCAAGCCGGCGTCTGGCGGTTTGATCGGAAACTTTGCTTTGACGTGGCTTAATCCCCGCCTGCCTGTTGTTTTCATTCGGCGTGCCGGTAGACCAGTCCGCGAAGT
>PNLC01000883.1 GCA_013822885.1 Bradyrhizobium sp. | reverse complement strand
CCCCTTCAAGCCGCCGATCGAGGAGACGATGATGATGGAGCCGTCCTTGCGCTCGATCATCTGCGGCACCACCATCGAGATCAGCCAGTTGTTGGCGACGATGTTGTTGTCGAGAATTTTCCGGAACTGGTCGTCGGAGATGCCGGCGAGCGGACCGTAATACGGGTTCGACGCCGCATTGCAGACCAGCACGTCGATCTTGCCGAACGCACTGTTGCTCTCATCGATGAGGTTCTGCAGGTTTTCCTTCGACGAGATATTCGCCGCGACCGCAATCGCGGTACCCTTGCCGAACCTGTCGTTGATCTCTTTCGCAACCTTGTCGCACACATCGGCCTTGCGCGAGGAGATCACGACCTTGGCGCCGTGTTCCGCCATCCGCTCGGCGATGGCAAGGCCGATGCCGCGCGTCGAGCCGGTGATGACGGCAACTTTTCCCGACATATCGAACAAGGTCATGTCTCTCTCCCAGATGTTGATCCGGCGCGATGCCGGCTTGTTTTTCAGGCTTGAGCTAAGCAGCCTTTGCGGTTTTCGACAACGTTCGGCGTCAGGCGAGTTTCGTCGCCGGCGGTTCGACCTCCGGGCCCGCCGGCTGATGCATGGCGTTGTGTGAGGCGTCGGCGATCCATGGCTGCTGGTTGACCATCGGCAGCCGCCAGCCGTTGTGGCCGTCGCTGGCGAGATGGTCGAGCCGCGTCACCGAACAATTGTCGATATCGAACACCAGGCCCTTTTCGGGCTGGCCACCGAGCGCCAGACCGACCGCGGCCTTGATCGTGCCGCCATGGGCCACGACGATCACGTCCCTGCCCGCCTGCTCGGCGTTGATGCGCTCGATGGCGCCGCAGGTACGGTTATAGAGGTCCATGAAACTCTCGCCGCCGGGCGCGGCTTCGTCGATCGCCGCAAACCAGTGGCTGCCGACCGGCCGGCTTGCGAGGAAGGCCGCGCGGTTCATCCCCTGCCACTCGCCGAGATGCTGCTCGGCGAACGCGTTGACATGGGGCATCTCGATCGGCTTCGGAAAGCCCGCGGCCCAGATCGCCTGCGCGGTCTGATGCGTGCGCTTCAGGTTGCTCGAAAACCAGACCGCGTTGCGCGGCAGGATTTTTCCGACCGCCTCGAACACCACGCGATCGCTGGTGTCGCAGCCGAGATCCTTTTGCCCGTAGATGCAGCCGCCGTCCTCGCGCACCGGCGCATGACGCACCCACCACCATCGCGTCGTCACCGTCGAAGGCTTGCCTGGATTGGACATCACCAACACCCTTCAATACTGTTCGCTGTCGCTGTACGTCAGTGCCGTCATCGCCTCAAGTGATCTGGCGTTTGAAATCTTGTTTGAAATTCCGCAAGGCGGCAGACGCCGACCCGCAGACATCACAGGGAGAACCTCATGGGCCGCCTCGAAGGCAAATCCGTCGTCATCACCGGTGCCGGCAGCGGCATCGGCC
>PNLC01000882.1 GCA_013822885.1 Bradyrhizobium sp. | reverse complement strand
AACACAAGGTCATCACCGTCGACACCGAGTTTCTGCGGGAGACGACGTACTATCCCCTGCTCTGCGTCGTGCAGATGGCGAGCGCGGAGGAAGCCGTCGTGATCGACACGCTGGCGCCCGGGATCGACCTCAAGCCGTTCTTCGAACTGATGGGGAACGAGGCGGTGCTGAAGGTGTTCCACGCCGCCCGCCAGGACATCGAAATCGTCTGGCACCTGTCGAACACCATTCCGCACCCGATCTTCGATACGCAAGTCGCCGCGATGGTGCTGGGCTATGGCGACAGCATCGCCTACGACCAACTGGTCGAGCGTGTCACCGGTCACCGGCCGGACAAGACCCACCGCTTCACCGACTGGTCGCGCCGGCCGCTGAGCCCGGAGCAGATGCATTACGCGGTCTCCGACGTCACCCATCTGCGCGACGTATTCGCAGCGCTCGACGCCGACCTGAAGAAGCGCGGCCGCAACGACTGGGTCAGCGAGGAGATGGAAGTTCTGACCTCGCCAAAGACCTATGATTTCCATCCCGAGCGCGCCTGGGAGCGGCTCAAGACGCGGGTCCGCAAGCCGAAGGAACTCGCGGTGCTGATGGAAGTGGCGGCCTGGCGCGAGCAGGAAGCGCAAAGCCGCGACGTGCCGCGCTCGCGGGTGCTGAAGGACGATGCGGTCGGCGACATCGCCACCCACGCGCCGACCTCGCTCGAGCGCCTTGCCAATCTGCGCTCGCTGCCGAAGGGTTTCGACCGCTCGAAATGGGGCAGCGAAATCGTCGCCGCCGTACAGCGCGGCCTCGCGCGCGATCCCAACACGCTGCCGAAACTCGAAAAGCCGCGCGGCAATTCCAATGGCGCTGCGACCGTCGAACTGCTGAAGGTGCTGCTGCGGATGACGTCGGAGCGGCACGCCGTCGCCAGCAAGGTGATCGCCACCGTCGATGACCTCGACCAGATCGCCGCCGACGATCACGCCGATGTCGCCGCCCTGCACGGCTGGCGCCGCGAATTGTTCGGCGAAGCCGCAATCGCGCTAAAGCACGGCAGGCTGGCGCTGGCGATCGAAAAAGGCCGCGTCGTCAGGGTCGACCGGGCTTAAGTCTATCGGCTGCGTTCCCCGGATGCTGCGCAGCGCGCCGCATAAGCGGCGTGGTGCGCTGCTAGGCCGGGGTCCAGACGCTGGGTCCCGGCTCTGCGTCGCATCACTACGTGCTGCGCCGCGTCCGGGACACGATAGCGGACCCAGCCCTACCACTTCAACTCCACACCCACCGTGCCCTGGTGCGACTGCATCGCATTGCGGAATTTGGCGTCGTAGTTGGCGTACAGGCGCGCGGTGTTGGTCAGGCTGAGCGACGCCGAGGCGCCGGCATCCATTCCGTACTGGCTTTCGCCGACGCCCTGGAACGTGATGCTCTGGGGGCCGAGGCTGACGGTGATGTCGGAGAAGTTCTGCACGAGA
>PNLC01000881.1 GCA_013822885.1 Bradyrhizobium sp. | reverse complement strand
GAGCAGCACGGTGTAGCCGTCGGGCTGCGCCTTGGCCACGAAATCGTTGCCGATCACGCCGCCGCCACCCGACTTGTTCTCCACGACGACGGTCGTCTTCCACGCCTCCGACAGTTTGTTGGCAAGCAAACGGCCCAGCACGTCGGTGGCGCCGCCCGCGGGATAAGGAATGACCAACGTAATGCGCCGGCTCGGATAGGAATCAGCCGACGCCTGCTGCGAGGACGTGCACAAGCTCGTCACCGCAATCGACGCCATGATGGCTGCCGCGGTCGCCGCGCGCTTGATGTGGATCGGCAAACGAAAATTCATGGTCCCACTCCGGATTGCAGGCGCGAACGAGCCAGCGCGCCTAGTGACGAGGGAGTATCTACATTGCTGCAGCGCAAGATGGAATACGGTTTTGAGCGTGAGCCGCAAATCGCGCTGATTCACCGCAACTAATGCAACATATCGACCATTGAGCGGGCGGCTGAAACATCCTGACGCGCGAAAATCGCCACGCTGCCAGCGCAGGTTAGGCCAATTCGCGCCTTATAAATGTTGCGCTAAATTAGAACCACCGCTCGCCGACGAGCAGGGTGTCGCCGGGGGCGACCGCACTTCCAGGCGGTACGACGAAGCGCGCCGTTCCGGACGCATCGGTATGCGTAAGTGTGACTCGATCGCGGCGTGCGCGTGGCGAGAAGCCGCCGGCAATGGCGACCGCGCTCTCGACTGTCATGTTCGGCACGTAGGGATACTGCCCGGGCGCCGCGACCTCGCCAAGAATAAAGAAAGGCCGATAGGCTTCAACCTCCACCGCGACGGAGGGCTCCCTGATGAATCCCTTGCGCAGTTTCGCTGCGATCTCTACCGCGAGCCCCGCGGTCGTGCGACCGCGCGCCGGCACCGCGCCGATCAGCGGCATCGTGATCGATCCGCCGGCGTCGATTGCGTAGGTGTTGGTGAGGCCTTCCTGACCGTAGACCACGACGCGCAGCCGGTCGCCGGCATCGAGATGATAGGGCGCGTCATAGCGCGGCGGCATCGGTTCGGCATAGGCCGCAGGCGCGGCCATGATGACAGGCGGCGGCGCAGTGCGTGGTGACGCGGCAAATGCCGTTCGAAGCGCGCCAATGGCGCCGCCGGACGCCATGACGACGGATGGTGGCGGCGGATCGGATGGCTGGCCATAGGCGATCGAATCGAGATCGCCCTGTGACGCGACGGGCCCTGTCGTGCGCATGCACCCCGACAGAGCGAGCGCCATCATGATCGCAGTGATCGGTAGTCGAAACGCGCGCACAACCCGCACCGAAGCCATCCCTGAAAGCGAGACAACTCCAGTCTTGCACTGGTTATGGTTAACAAAGGGTTTGCCGAGGGTGGACGATGACAGGACTGCGGACAACCTCGTCCCGCGTTTGCGGGGCGAGGTTGAAGGACGGTGCGATCAGGCAGTCACGCCCACGCCGATC
>PNLC01000880.1 GCA_013822885.1 Bradyrhizobium sp. | reverse complement strand
CCCACGGCCTCGCCGCGGCGCACATAGATGCTCACACCGCGCACGACCTGGCGGGTGCCGAAACTCTTTTCCACGCTATGCACAGCGAGATAGCCGGGCGGCTTTGCGGAACGCGGGGCCGCGCCGCCGTTGGTCTTGGGATGCGGATTTTTCGGAGTTCGGGGCTGGGGATCGGGTGCGTGCGCGCGTGCGCGCGGCCTTTCCTCGCGCGGCGGTGCGACATCGGACTCCGGCGGCAATTCCAACGCAGCCAGCGGGGCTGCACGCGCCATCGGCGGCGGATCGCGCACCGGGCTGGTCAGCATTTCGCCAAAGGAATCGCCGAGTGCGGTGATGTCATCGCGCGAACGCGCAAATCCTGACGTACCGCGTTTTGCGGGGCGTCGACGGAACATGCCGAGGAAATCCACCATCCCGCTTCGCTTAACCTTTCGCGATCCCGCGACGCGCCCGCGGCTGAACGATTCGCCGGCGAACCATGAATGAGTGGATGTCCCGTGCCCAGCGAAACACCCCCGCCGCGCGCCCCGCCTGTAGATACAGGCTCGCACCCCAAGCTTCAACAGCCGGCGCCTCAACTATTCTTTAAGGTATTGATATAGTTATTTCTTCCCGGGGATCAGCGAGGGGATCGCCGGCGCCGGCTTGGCGCCGCCCGCCCCTGAGCCGCAATCCTGCCCCTGGATGAACATGCCCTGCACCTTGCCGGTGTCGGATTCGACCCGCGACACGCCGGTCGTCATGTCCACCTTGAGGCGATCGCCACGCAGCACGTTCTTGCACTGGGTCAGCACGACCCCGCCCACCATCGTGATGAGGTTGGCGCGCGTGTCGAAGATCGCCGTCTCCCCCGTCACGACCTGGTCCTTCTGCGTGACCACGACGGAGCCCTTGGCTTCGAGCCGGCGGATCGACGAACTGCCGCCGGGTCCAGGAGAGGCGGCCGGCATCGACCCGGATTTCGACCCCTTGGCGACGGAGGGCGCCGGCGAGGGAGCATCCGCGCCCGAATCATAATACACCACGAGCGATTTCGAGGTCATGGTGGTGTCGCCCTGCACGACCTTTACATTGCCGGCGAAGGTCGCTTCCTTTTTCTTGTCGCGCATTTCGAGCGACGCCGCTTCGATCTGAATCGGCTGATCGCGGTTTTGCGAAAAGCCCTGCATCGCATTCGGCACGCCCGACATGGCGCCTTGCGCACCTGCGTCGCCGGCGACAATCAGTGCAAGCGCAAACACCGCCGCGGCAAAACTGCGCGAGAAGAACTGCATCATGAAGATCATTTCGTGTTGGCGGACTTGCCGGTGACGGACCGCGTCTTCGGCGGTGGCGGCGGCTCGGGCTCAGGCTCGGGCGCCGGCGGGCTTTCCATGGTCAGGTTCATCACGACATTGCCTTCGAAACGCACCACCTCGCCGCTGTTGATGATTCTGAGCTTGTCGGCCGTGAGCGTTCCATTG
>PNLC01000879.1 GCA_013822885.1 Bradyrhizobium sp. | reverse complement strand
TCGTTCGAGGAAGCGATCGATGGCCTCACTTTCGTGTTCGACGGGCACACCGTCAACGCCGGCGCATCCGCCGGAGTCACGATCCTCGACATCCATTCGGAAGCCGGCCGCGCGCTGGAAGCGGCCGATAGCGCCATGTATGTGCGCAAGGCGCTGAGGCGGCACGAGCTTTCGTAGATCTAGAGCGTGCTGAGATCGTCCGGCACGTTGCCGAATTTTCGCAGCAATTGCGCGTCGCCGAACTCGCCGATCATGGGATCGCCACTGCGGCTGAAGGCGACGGCACCGATGCTGCCGGCCATTCGCGACATCGTTTCGGCGCGCCGCATCGCGGTGTTCGGGCTCTGGCATTCTTCCGCCGCGCCCGCCACCGGCGAGCCGCTATCGTCCTGAAGGAATGGCATTGCAACGTAGTAGGTGACATCGGCCATTGAATTGCTCCGGTATGATCGCTCCAGTTCAGGCCGCGTTGCTGTTTGAACGTTTGCCCGGCACGCGGCCGGCTGATACAGCGGCCTGCAATTCCTCCAGCTCGGTCTCCAGATATTCGTTGACCATGATCAGCGCCTTGATGGTCGAGCGCAGATTGCCGCCGCACATCGCGACGGCCTGATCGCAGGCCTGCTCGTAGTGACTGTTGTCGGACAGGAACGGCGGGGCGGACATGGCGGGACTCCCTTGCTGGCGGCAGGTCAGCATGTTCTCTTTTTGTTCTATTGAAGTCAAGCCGTGTTGTCGAGCCAACTGGCATTTTTCCAATCGCGTGCGATCGCTCAGGCGAGGCTAGATCGTCATCCTGAACGTGAAGCGCGTCTCGTCCGCCGATGAAGTCGCCTCCAGCGTGCCGCCATGGGCGCATGCGATTTCGGAGGCGATGTAAAGCCCGAGACCCAGACCCTGCCGGGCGTCGTCGGACACGCGGTAGAACGGCTGGAACAGCCGCTGGATCGCCTCCGGCGCGATCGGCTGGCCGGCATTCGCCACCGACAGTTCGAACTGGCCTTCGCGGGTGCTGGCGTGGATGCGAACCGGGCTTTCTGCCGTTCCGTGGATCAGGGCGTTGCCGAGCAGGTTGGAAAGTAGCTGTGCGATCCGGCCGCCGTCGCAATCCACTGGCTGCGTCAGATCGAAATGGGATTCGATTTGATTTGCCGGAAAGCTCGCGCGCAATTCCGCAACAACTTGATCGAGAACCTGCCCGAGCGGCTGCACTGCGCGGTCCAAGGCGATGCCGCCGCCGAGCCGGCCGCGGGCGAAATCCAGCAGATTGTCGATCAGCTTCGACATCCGCGACACGCTCTGCTGCATCAGCGCGAGGATCGGCGCGGAATCCCTGCTGCCGCGCACCAAATTGGTTCCCGCCGAGATCGACGCCAGCGGGTTGCGCAGGTCGTGGCCGAGGACGGCGATGAACTGCTCGCGCAGCTCGGAAGTCTCGCGTTCCCCCAACAGCCGTTCCTCGCTGG
>PNLC01000878.1 GCA_013822885.1 Bradyrhizobium sp. | reverse complement strand
AATCCTCGGCGATGCGCTGGCCGGCATCGCCAATGAAGCGCACGCGACGGGCTGCGATATCCGCAAGCCCGCCCACGTGATCATGCACGAGGCCTTCGGCATCGGCCGAAAGCCCGTTGATGGTGAAGTCGCGCCGTTCCGCATCGCGAACCCAGTCGCGGCCGAAGGCGACCTTGGCCTTGCGGCCAAAGGTCTCGGTGTCCTCGCGCAAGGTCGTGACCTCGAACGGCTGCGTCTCGATCACGAGGGTAACGGTGCCGTGGTCGATGCCGGTGGGCACGCATTTGATGCCGGCGGCCCTGGCGCGGCGCACGACCTCCTCCGGCAGCGCCGTGGTCGCGATGTCGATGTCGCCGGTCGGGATATCGAGCAGCGCGTTGCGGACGGCACCGCCAACCACGCGGGCTTCCTCGCCATGGCCATTGAGCAGTGAAAGCGCGCGTGCTGCCGGACCCGACCTCAGCCAGGGCGCATCCGACAGCACCTTCGCCTCGCTCATTTCTCGGCTCCGCGAATCTCGGCTCCGGGAACCAGCTTGCCGTCCTCGATATGGGCGGGAACGTAGGTCGAATCCGGTGGCGCGCCGGAGAAATGCGCCAACAGCACGAAGCTGATGATGACCAGCAGCAGCGACCCCATCACCAGCTTGGCGATCAGATGCGCGGGCCAGGACGCGGACGTGAACACGCCGGCGCGGGTGGCAACCAGAAAAATCGCATAGGCCACGAACGGGATCAGGAAAATCGCGAGTTCGGTCAGGACCGGACGGATCATGCGAGATAAATCCGCTCATACAATACGCGCAGGATGCCCGCGGTCGCGCCCCAGATGTAACGCTCGGCGAACGGCATGGCGTAGTAGGAACGCTCCATGCCGCGAAATTCCCTGGAGTGGATCTGGTGGTTTTCGGGATTCATCAGGAAGGCCAGCGGCACCTCAAAGGCGTCGTCGACCTCGCCTTCATTGATCGTCAGCTTGAAGCCGGGCTTGACCCGCGCCACCGTCGGCAGGATGCGAAAGCCGAACGCGGTACCGTAGAGATCGAGATAGCCGATCGGCTCGATGAAGTCGCGGCCAAGCCCCACCTCCTCCTCCGCCTCACGCAGGGCGGCGTCGAGCGGCGAGGCATCGGTCGCGTCGATCTTGCCGCCCGGAAAGGAAATCTGGCCGGCGTGGCTGGAAAGATGCAGCGAGCGCTGCGTCAGCAGAACGGTCGGCTCGGGGTGATCGACCACCGGGATCAGCACCGCCGCAGGCCGCACCGGCTGCTCGCGCGCGATGATCTCGAGCATGCGGTCGTTGCCCTCGTCGCCGGTCTTGGGAACGATGTTGGGATCGATCAGCCCGGGCGGCACGTCGAAGTTCAACCGCGACTGGCTCCGCGCGAAAAATTCCGCGGAGCTGACCGGAGCCGCTTCCATCTTTTTCAGTACCGGCTCGTTCAAACCGCGTCCCTCACCTGCTTT
>PNLC01000877.1 GCA_013822885.1 Bradyrhizobium sp. | reverse complement strand
TTGTCGATCAGGCCGACGACGTTGAACTCGTTGACCAGTTCGGAGTCGCCGAAGCGCAGCGCCAGATAGCTGATCGAGGCGATATAGATCACGAACAGGATGATGTGGGCCATATAGAGCTGCCAGACGCGCTTGGTCAGCCGCGTTGCGCCGACGATGAAGCCGCGTTCCAGCATCATGCGGGCATAGACAAAGGAAGCGGTATAGCCGGAAATGAAAACGAACAGGTCGGCGGCGTCGCTGAACCCGTAGTTGCGGGTGGTGATCCAGTTCACGACGTTATCAGGGATGTGGTCCAGGTAGATCGCCCAGTTCGCGACCCCGCGAAACAGGTCGAGCCGGAGGTCGCGTCCTTTTTCTGGCAGGGTGGCGTTGATTTTCATGGGTGCCGTTTCGTCGTGATGCTCTCTGGAAGATCGCGCAGCAAAGTGGGGTGAGATAGCCCTAGATTGTCACCGTACGGCATAATATACCGGTACGGAAATGGTACATCCGGGGTATCGGGAATCACCGATTCACGTTTCCTGAAAGGTGTCTCTATACTATCCGGACCGTTTCCACCAATCGCTACCATGTCGCATTCGCTGAAGGTTCAACCATCCATGACCGCACGGATTTTCAAGCCCGCCAAGAACGCGATGCAATCGGGCAGGGCCAAAACCCGGGAATGGCAGCTCGACTACGAGCCCGAACAGCCGCGGGCGATCGAGCCGCTGATGGGCTGGACCTCCTCCGGCGACATGAAACAGCAGCTCACCCTGCACTTCGACACCAAGGAAGACGCGGTCGCCTATTGCGAGCGCAAGGGCATTCCCTACCAGGTGATCGAGCCCAAGGATTCGACGCGCCGGCCGGTGGCCTACGCCGACAATTTCGCTTTCAAGCGCGTCGAGCCCTGGACCCATTAGGGGCCCGAGATCAGATTTATTCCGTCCGGCCGGACGCCGCCGGATAGCCCGGTAGCGGCAGGGGCGCATCCTTAGCCACGCCAAGCACCGGAAAAGTCCTGATATTGCGGACTTCGGGCATCGCGGAAAACTGCAGAAGCTGCTGGTGCATGCCCTCGACGCTTCGCGCGAGGCATTTGAGCAGGTAGTCGGCATCGCCCGAAATGCGCCAGCTCTGCAGCACCAGTGGCATCGCCGCGATGGATTTTTCGAAAGCGTGTAGCGGCGCCTGGGCCTGGCTCTGCAACTTGATCAATACGAAGGAAATGACCTCGTAACCGAGTAGCTTTTCGTCGAGTGTGGCGCGGATCGCGCTGACATAGCCGCGCTCGCGCAAGGTGCGGACCCGGCGCCGGCACGGCGGTTCGGAGAGACCGACCCTGACCGCCAGTTCGTTGTTGCGGATCCGTCCGTCCCTCTGCAGTTCGGACAGGATCTTCAGGTCGATCTCGTCGAGGGGCTGGCGTTCCGTCATCGGCATCTCATGGCGCTCTAGCTTGCCATGCGTTGCGATGCGGGGAGGGGCGGTTTA
>PNLC01000876.1 GCA_013822885.1 Bradyrhizobium sp. | reverse complement strand
AGCGCCTGCTTGACGAAAAACGAGACCATGCCGGGATTGGCGCCACAACACGAGACGGCAGTTGTCGAGCCCGCGGGACGTGCCTTCTTGGCGGCCAGCGTCACCTCGCGAAGGGCGTAGTTGGAGCGCGCTTCCGGGCCTTTCGAAGAATCGAAATAGAAGCCGAGCCAGGGCTCGTTGACAGTGTCGATGTAAAGCGCGCCAAGCTCGTTGCAGAGCTCCATGATGTCGGTAGAGCCGGTATCGACCGAGAGATTGACGCAAAAACCCTGGCCGCCGCCTTCAGTGAGCAGCGGGGTCAGCAAGTCGCGATAATTGTCCTTGGTCACGCCCTGCTGGATGAATCTCACATTGTGCTTCTCGCAATGTGCCTTGCGGCCCTCGTCCTTGGGATCGATCACGGTAATACGCGACTTGTCGTAATCGAGATGCCGCTCGATCATCGGCAACGTGCCTTTGCCGATGGAGCCGAAGCCGATCATGACGATGGGGCCGGAAATTTTCCCATGGATTTGCGAGGGCGGGCTCATCGGCGGGTCTCCGAAATAGGTCTGTATAGAATGGTGGATCAGTCGGTGCGGCGCTTGGCGGTCACTTCGATTTCGATCTTCATCTCGGGCTTGTAGAGGCCTGCGACGACAAGAAGGGTTGTGGCCGGTCGGATCTCGCCGAAGACCTCGCCGCAGACCGCGAAGAACGCGTCCGCATCCGCGAGGTCGGTGATGTAGTAGGTCGCGCGGACGATGTCGGCCATCGCGAAGCCGCCCTCCCTGAGGGCGGCCTCGATGGTCCTAAAGCAGTTGCGTGCCTGGTTTGTGACATCGGCCGGGATGACCATGGTCGCGTAGTCGTAGCCGGTGGTGCCGGCGACGAACGCGAAATCGCCGTCGATGACGGCGCGGCTGTATCCGGCGGCTTTCTCGAACGGCGAGCCGGTAGAAATCAGGCGGCGGGGCATTCCGAACCTCGATCTCCTGGAGTGATCTTGGGATGATCCGGGGGATGACGCGGTTTAAGGGCTTTTCGCCTGGCCGCGCAACCCTCCAAACACGCCGCCGGCGCACGTGATTACGTGCGATCGGGGCGCGTCTGTCGGGATCGCCTCATGCCACGCGGGGCACGAGCAGCGCCTTCCGGGCCCGCCCTGCCTTTGCTTTCGGCAGCGCTGCGCCCGTGGCAGAGACCATGCCCCAGGCGCCATCGAGCGCGCCCTCGCGGAGTTCCAGGCCGAGCAGCCGGTCGAGTTCGAACGGGCCGGGCAGCGACAGTTCGCCGGTCCTGGCGGCAGAGAAGCCGAAGCGGGCGTAATAGGGCGCATCGCCGAGCAGGATTACCGCGCGATGGCCACGCGCCTTCGCCGCCGCGAGCACGTGGTCCATCAACGCGGCCCCGACGCCGAGCTTGCGGGAGGAATCCTCCACCGCCAGCGGGCCGAGCATGAGCGCCGGGATGCCCCCGGCGCTGACGTGCCACAACCGT
>PNLC01000875.1 GCA_013822885.1 Bradyrhizobium sp. | reverse complement strand
GATGATCACGATGGGCGGCTTCTCGCTGCCGTCGCGCACCATCCGCGAGATGATCTGCGCCTCGATCGACGTCATCGTCCAGGCTGCGCGTCTGCGCGACGGTTCGCGCCGCATCACCCACATCACCGAGGTGATGGGCATGGAAGGCGACACCATCATTACCCAGGACGTCTTCCTGTACGACATGATCGGCGAGGACGCTGCCGGCAAGATCATCGGGCGGCACCGCTCGACCGGGATCGGGCGGCCGCGGTTCTGGGAGCGCGCGCGTTATTTCGGCGAAGAGAAGCGACTTGCGGCCGCGCTCGATGCCGCCGAAGTCATCGAGCCGAATTGAGAGGGCGGTGAACATGCAGACGCTCGCACTGGCCTTCATGGCCGCCACCGCGATCGGCGGCCTGGCATGGGTCTTCATCTATCCGTTGCTGTCGGGCGAGAGGAAGGCCGAGTCCCGTCGCGCTTCGATCGCGCGTTCCGAGCCTGCCGCCGCGCGTCAGGCCGATAAAGGCCAGCGCTCGCGCCGCGAGCAGGTCGAGGGGTCGCTGAAAGAGCTCGATGCCCGCCGCAAAAAGGAGAAGTCCGTCCCCCTGAGCGTCCGGATCGCGCAGGCCGGCCTGACGTGGACGGACCAGAAGTTCTGGGCCATATCCGGCGCTTTCGCCGTGGGGGGATTCGTGGCTGCGTATGTGGTCGGCGGCTATTTGCTGGGAGCGGCCGTGATGGCCTTCGCCACGGGCCTCGGGCTGCCGCGCTGGCTGCTGGGGTTTCTCAAGACACGCCGCGAGAAGGCGTTTCTGAAGGCACTTCCCGACGCGGTCGACGTCATCGTGCGCGGCATCAAGGCCGGCCTGCCGCTGTTCGAATCGATCAAGGTGGTCGCCGCCGACGCGCCCGAGCCGCTCAAGAGCGAGTTTCTGGCGATCATCGAAACCCAGACCATCGGCATGCCGCTGGGCGAAGCCTGCGCGCGGCTCTACGAGCGGATGCCGGTGCCGGAGGCGAACTTCTTCGGCATCGTGATCGCGATCCAGCAGAAGTCGGGCGGCAACCTGTCGGAAGCGCTCGGCAACCTCTCCAAGGTGCTGCGCGACCGCAAGAAGATGGCGGAAAAGATTCAGGCGATGTCGATGGAAGCCAAGGCTTCCGCGGGCATCATCGGTTCACTGCCGCCGATCGTGATGTTGCTGGTCTGGATGTCGACGCCCGACTATATCGCGCTGCTTTGGACCCATCACATCGGGCAGTTCATGCTGCTCGGCTGCGTCTGCTGGATGACGATCGGTGTCCTGGTGATGCGGAAAATGATCAACTTCGACTTCTGATGGTGCCGCATGATTGAGTTTGTCGTCTCCAAGCTCCACGATGCACGGTTCATGACCATGCTGCTTGCCGCCATCGCGGCGAGCGCGACCGTGTACACGCTGGTCATGCCGCTGTTTGCCGGCGAAGGGCTTTCCAAGCGCATGAAGGCGGTGGCCAGCGAG
>PNLC01000874.1 GCA_013822885.1 Bradyrhizobium sp. | reverse complement strand
GCGTGCGGCTGTCGCGCGCCAGCGGCTTGCCGTCCTTGCCGAGGTTGGAAACGTCGTTCAGCCCCGACGTCAGGCGGTAGTCTTCCTTCTTGGTGACGGTACCGCCGCGCGCGTGCTCGCGCTCGCCGAAGTTCAGCGCAAAGGCCAGTTGCTGTTCATCCGTGATGTCCTGGTTGCGGAACAGCAGCACGGCGTATTTGTCCATGCCCGCTTCGATATCGGCCGCTTCCTGCGGCGTCAGAGGCTTGCGCAAATCAACGCCCGAAACCTCGCCGAAAAAAACCGGATGAAGCTGCCGGATCGTGACCGTCATGGCGTTTCTCCAATATGCGGCGGGCGATTTGTCCCACTCTGTTTTTCAGAAAAGTTACTCCCCGACATGCGAGTGTCAATGTTTGAGGACGCATGCAGCATTGCATGCTGCGCAGCGTCCGGGGCGCGCCTCACGCGTTTCGTGCCATCAACCCGCCGTCCACCGGGATCACCGCGCCGGTCAGGAACGAGGCTGCGGGCAGGCACAGGCTCAGCGTCATGTGCGCTACTTCCTCGGGATCGCCGTAGCGGCCGAGTGCGGTGCGGCGCTTGGCGTAGATCGTCTTGTGCTCTTCGGAAATCCGGTCGGTAATCCCGGTGCGGATCGGCCCCGGGCAGATGCAGTTCACCGTGATGCCCTCGCGGCCGAGTTCGACGGCGAGGGAGCGGGTCAGGCTGGTGACACCGCCTTTCGCGGCGGAGTAGGCGCTGACCGTTGCGGTGGCGCCGAGCGCTTCCGTCGATGCGATATTGACGATGCGCGGGCACTTCGATCGACGCAGATGCGGCAGCGCGGCGCGGATGATCCGCGGATGCGCGGTCAACATCACGGCCAGCGCCTTGTCCCAGCCGGCGTCGTACCCTTCGTCGTCGATCGGCATGCGTACGGATATTCCAGCGTTGTTGATGACGATATCCAGCGAGCCGAAATGCCTGGCGACGTCGCCCACCACCTTGGTGATGTCTTGCGGTTCGGCGACATCGAGAACCCATGCCTTTGCCGAGCCGCCAACCGCGGCAATCTCGTCAGCCACGGCCTGGGTGGCATCGGCGTTGAGATCGGTGACGGCGACGTTTGCGCCCTCTGCGGCAAAAACCAGCGCCGTGGCGCGACCCATGCCGCTGGCGGCGCCGGTGACGAGAACGGTCAGGCCTTTGACCGAGCGGCTGAGCTGTTTGAAATCTGGCATGATGTATCCCGACGATAGACGGCTGGGCGTGTTGCAGGATTGACAAGGCTGGCACCGATCCCCAGACAGGTCAACGAAGCCAGTAATCAGGCCAAACAAGAAAAGGAACGCAGGGATGAACGAACTGGATTTCAGCGGCAAGCAGGTGCTGGTGGTCGGCGGCTCCAGCGGTATCGGCAACGGCATCGCGCACGCCTTCCGCGCCAAGGGTGCGCGCGGCGCGGTCTGTGGCACCCGCGCCAGCGCTGCCGACTATTCGCCC
>PNLC01000873.1 GCA_013822885.1 Bradyrhizobium sp. | reverse complement strand
CCGTCTATTTAAGTCACGTTAACCTGAATCGAGTTCACGCCCGTGACAAGCTGTGGACACGGGTGAACCGGCACTTTTAGGCGACTGGTTTGAGCCCGGCAGGTGATTCGCGGCCGCGCCAGTGCCCTGGGATGGTCGCCTATCGGGGTTCGGGCAAGGCGCCAGAACAACGGACATCGAGGCCCGCCGATCTTGCCGGGTGGAACTTTTGTTCACTGCACGCGTTAGTACGGCATGAAGCAAGGCGACATCTGGTATGTAACTTTCGGTCCGCACAAGTCGGACGAAAGCGCGGAAAGCAAGGCGCGATCGACGCGCACCTTCAAGTCGGAAGTCGACGCCAAGCTGTTCGCGATGCAGATCCTCGCCAAGGGCTGGACGGCGAGCGCGGGCACGCTCAATCCCCATCAGCCGAAGCAGATCGTTGGGCCGTCGCAAATCGAGGCCTGGGCCGATCCGGGCATTGGCGGCTGAGTATTCTCTCGTGTCCCGGACGCGGCGCGGCATGAAATGACGCGACGCAGAGCCGGGACCGATTGCCTCTAGACCCCGGAACAGCAGCGCACCACGCCGCGTAGGCGCGGCGCGTTGCGCAGCATCCGGGGAACGCAATCCAAATCCCGAACTCGGCGCTAAGACGCAGCTGAAACTTCCGCCGGCTCCGCCAGCACACATCGCGCCATTCGATCCGGCGATACCTGCACATTGGGCGGCAATTGCTCCGTGCAGCGCGGCTGCGCATACGTGCAACGCGGCGCGAACGAGCAACTCGATGGCGCCTTGTCCAGCGACGGCGGCGTGCCCGGGATGGTCTCCAGCCGCTGGCCGCGTTTAGCGCCATGGACGGTCGAGGCCAGCAAGCCCTTGGCATAGGGGTGAACCGGCGTACGCACGATGTCGCGCAAGCGACCCTGCTCCACGATCTGGCCGGCATACATGACCGCGACACGGTCGCAGATCTCGATGGCGACGCCGATGTCGTGGGTCACGAATATCACGGACATGCCGAACTCGCGCTGCAACTCGCGCAGCAGCAGCAGGATCTGGATCTGCACCGTGGCGTCCAGCGCCGTGGTCGGCTCGTCGGCGAGGAGAATCTTCGGCTTGCAGGCGAGCGCCAGCGCGATCATTGCGCGCTGCCGCATGCCGCCGCTCATTTCGTGCGGATAGGCCTCGAGCCGGCGCTTGGCGGAGGGAATTCGCACCACCTCAAGCATTTCCAGCGCGCGCGCCATCCCCTCCTTCTGGCTCTTGCCTTCGTGGCGCATCACGCTTTCGGCGATCTGGTGGCCGATCGTGTAGACGGGATCGAGCGCCAGCGCGGGCTCCTGGAAGATCATGGAGACGGTCTGGCCGCGAAACGCCGAAAGCTCCTCGTCGTTCATCGCCAGCACGTCGCGGCCCAGAACCTTCACGGTGCCCGAAATCTGCGTCCGCTTCTTCGGCAGCAGCCGCATCAGCGCCCGCAAGGTCACGCTCTTGCCGGAG
>PNLC01000872.1 GCA_013822885.1 Bradyrhizobium sp. | reverse complement strand
ACCCAGCCGCTGCTCCAGCCGGCTAACCGCTTTCGACACCGTGGCCTTGGACAGCGCGAGCTCGGTCGAGGCCGCCGCAAACGACCGTAGTTCCACGACTTTTGCGAAAATCGCGAGCGCTTCGAAATCCGGAAGCTTTGCCATCGCCGTCACCTATAGGCTCATTTTTGGAAACGATGAGTTTCAGTAGTTTCTATTTATATACCACGGCGGGCGGCATATCCAATGGTCATCGGAATTCAAGCAACGGAGAAATCCAATGACCAAGAAGCTCTCAGGCAAGGTAGCCCTCGTCACCGGCGGTTCGCGCGGCATCGGCGCAGCATCGGCCCGCGCCCTCGCAGCAGAAGGCGCCAATGTCGCCATCAGCTATGTGGCCTCCCCTGACAAGGCGGAAGCCGTCGTAGCCGAACTCAAAGCCAAGGGCGTCAGCGCCCGTGCCTACAAGGCGGACCAGGCCTCCTCGGTCGAGGTCGACCGACTGGTGAGGAATGTCGCCAGGGACTTCGGCCGGCTCGACATCCTCGTCAACAACGCCGGCGTCGCTGTCAGCGGCGCGGTCGGTGACGCCAACGCCGACACCGCGGCACTGGCTCGCCAGGATGCGGTCAACGTTCACGGCGTCATCACCGCGATCCGCACCGCCGCGCAATTGATTGGCGAAGGCGGACGCATTGTCACCATCGGCTCGGGCATTGCGACCCGCGCATCGTTCCCGGGCCTGGCCGACTATGCCGCCACCAAGGCTGCGATCGTCGGCTACAGCAAGGGCGCATCGCGCGACCTCGGACCGCGCGGCATCACCGTGAACGTGCTGCAGCCGGGCTCGATCGACACCGACATGAACCCGAAGGACGGCGGCGACTTCGCCGAGGCCCAGCGCAGCCAGCACGCGCTGCAACGCTTCGGCACCGCGGAAGAGATAGCGGCCGGAATCGTGTTTCTCACCAGCCCGCAGGCCTCGTTCGTGACCGGCACGGTGCTCAACGTCGACGGCGGCTTCGGCGCGTAATTCAAAGATCTCTCAAGCGAAAAGGAACATCCCATGATCGAACTCAGACCATTCAACCAACTCGGCGGCGCCGATCACGGCTGGCTCAAGGCGAAGCATCACTTCTCGTTCGGCAGCCACTACGATCCGGACAACATGGGCCACGGCTCGCTGCGGGTGTGGAACGATGACGAGATCGCGCCGAACTCGGGCTTTCCGGCCCATCCCCACGCCAACATGGAAATCATCACCTATGTCCGCGAAGGCGCCATCACGCACCAGGACTCGCTCGGCAACAAGGGTCGCACCGAAGCCGGCGACGTGCAGGTGATGAGCGCAGGAAGCGGCATTCGTCACTCCGAGTACAATCTGGAGCCGTCGAAGACCAGGATCTTCCAGATCTGGATCGAGCCGACCACGAAGGGCGGACAGCCGACCTGGGGCGCAAAGCCCTTTCCGAAGGCGGATCGCTCCGGCAAGCTCGTCACCATCGCCAGCGG
>PNLC01000871.1 GCA_013822885.1 Bradyrhizobium sp. | reverse complement strand
TTCGTGATCGCCGACGGCCTGCACATGAGCGACTGGGGCTACGCCTGCTTCGCGCAACTGCTCGGCGACGACATCATCAAGTCGGTCGGCCAGATCAAGCTCGGCGTCAACGTGCCCTCGGACGTGCGGACGTACCGGCCGATGTGAGATAAGCGCGCTGAAAACTATCCGCCGTCATTGCGAGGAGCGTAGCGACGAAGCAATCCATTGCTTCCGTAGGAAAGATTCTGGATTGCTTCGCTTCGCTCGCAACGACGACGGAAGAAGGCCACTCGATGCTCACGCCTTCTCCAGCGCCTGAGCAAGATCCTCGATCAGATCATCCGCATGCTCCAGCCCTGCCGAGAAGCGAATGAATCCCTCGCTGATGCCGAGTTCGGCGCGCGCCTCCGGTGTCAGCCGTTGATGCGTCGTCGTCGCCGGATGGGTGACGAGGCTCTTGGCGTCGCCGAGATTGTTCGAGATCCGCGAGATCTGCAGCGCGTTGAGGCAGCGGAACGCGGACTGCTTGCCGCCCTTGACCTCGAAGCCGATCAGGGTCGAACCGGCGCGCATCTGCTTCTTCACCAGCGCCGCCTGCGGGTGATCGGCGCGGCCGGGATAGATCAGCCGCGAGATTTTTGGATGGCTGGCGAGGGCGTCTGCGACCTTGGCCGCGGTCTCGGTCTGCGCGCGCACGCGCACCGCCAGCGTCTCCAGTCCCTTCAAGAGTACCCAGGCGTTGAACGGCGACATCGACGGGCCGGTCTGGCGCATGAAATTATGGATGTGCTCGGCGATGAAGGCTTCCGAGGACAGGATGATGCCGCCGAGACAGCGGCCCTGGCCGTCGATGTGCTTAGTCGCGGAATAGACCACGACGTCGGCGCCGAGCGACAGCGGGCTCTGCCAGATCGGGGTGGCGAACACGTTGTCCACGATCAGCCGCGCGCCGCCCTGGTGGGCGATCTCCGCGATCGCCGCGATGTCGAGTACGTCGAGCGTCGGATTGGTTGGGCTCTCCAGGAAGCAGGTTCTGGTGTTGGGCCGCATCGCCTTCCGCCACTGGTCGAGATCGAGCCCGTCGACGAGGGTGGACTGGATGCCGTAGCGCGGCAGCAGGTCCTCCACCACGTAGCGGCAGGAGCCGAACATCGCCTTCGACGCCACCACGTGGTCGCCGGCCTTCAGCGGCGCCAGGATCGCGGTCGTCACCGCGGCCATGCCGGTCGCGGTCGCGCGCGCGGACTCGGCGCCTTCGAGCTCGATCATGCGGCGCTCGAACATCGAGATGTTGGGGTTGGAAAAGCGCGAATAGAGAAAGCCCGGATCTTCGCCCTTGAACCGCGCCTCGCATTGCTCGGCGGTGTCGTAGATGAAGCCTTGCGTCAGGAACAGCGCTTCGGAAGTCTCTCCGAACTGCGAGCGCAGGGCGCCGGAATGAACCAGCCTGGTTTCGGGACGATAGCGCTTGGTAGAACCAGCCTCAGACATGTGACCTCCATCGTGACCACCCT
>PNLC01000870.1 GCA_013822885.1 Bradyrhizobium sp. | reverse complement strand
ACCGATGCAAACGGCCAGCACCATGCACACGATGACTTCGTCTCGATCGAACTCGCGCTGCGGCTCGCTCATAAATCTTCCCTCAGGCGCCGAAAGAACGGATGACGCACTTTGCCCTCGGCGGATTTGGCACGGTACTCGATCTCAGCCAGCAATTGCCGATCGCGACAAGCTCACCATCGATCACGGCGTCGCCCTTCACGGCCTCCAGCGCCTTCGCGACCTCGATATAACTTCGGCTGATGATCTTGCCGTTGCGGCTGTACAGCGCAACCTGGCCCCGCCGGATTTCCGCGATCATCCGGAAACCGTCGTACTTGTCGTCGAAGACCCAGCCGGGGTCGTCAAACGGCGCGTCGGTGAGCGTTGCAAGCATCGGCTGCAGGCGCTTGGGCAGCGTCGACGTCCGGCTCATTCGAAGCCAATCCTTTAAGAGCACGTTGCGAAATGCATGGACGTCCTTCAAGAATTAGGGAACGCTTCGAGGCCGCGTCTGGCGATCGGGGAGGGCGGGTCAATCCGATGGCTAGAAAACTGAAGACCTATCAGACCTCCCTGGGCTTCTTCGATCAGGCGATCGCCGCGCCTTCCATGAAGGCGGCTCTGGAGGCGTGGGGCGCCGACAGCAATCTCTTCCATCAGGGCGCGGCGAAGGAGAGCCACGATCCGGACGTCATTGCCGCGACCTTGGCAAAGCCCGGCGTCGTTCTCAGGCGCCCGGTTGGAACCGACCGACCATTCAGCGAACACGCCGAGCTGCCCACTGATCTTGGCGGCAGCAAACCAACGAAGGCCGCCCGCAAATCGAAAGGTCCAAAACGGAAGAGGCCTTCCTCCGGCCCCGTCGACAAGGCTGCTGAACAAAAAGCCGCTCTTGCCAAACGGCGCGAGCGTGAACAAGCGAAGGAAGAGGCCGCCAGGCAGAAGGAACGCGAACGCCGGCAACGGGCGGTCGGCAAGGCGCAGGTTGCGTTGGACAAGGGAGAGCAGGAGCACGCGAAGCGGGCTGCCGCGATCCAGGCCGAAGTCGAGGCTCTTGAGAAGAAATCACAAGCCGAAAAAGCCCACTGGGATAAGGAGAAGGGGCGATTGGAAGCTTCGCTGCGGCGCGCGCGGGACAGTCATTAGTAGCGTCCGGCCGGAGTCTCCATTCTCAGTCACGCCGGCGAGTTTTTTTCTGCTGATCGGCCCGGCCTACGTAGACCCCAAGGCGTGCGGCGGCGGGGTGACAAATCGTTAACCAGCCCTACGCGCTTTCCTGACGCGCTTGACTGGGATGCCCTGCTGGATCGGTTCGTGCAGGCCGTGCTGGAGCAGAAGCGACCGATCGAAAACGAAGCGTCAGCGAGGCGCGATGGACCGCAGCTGAGCTATCGGCCCGCATGATCGCGCTTGACAACAGTGGACACCCGCGCGCCAAGGAACTGCGCGACAAGGCGGACGCCCGCGCCAACAAGGGCGCTTTCCTTGATCCGCCAACGCATTCGCTCGCCCAGCT
>PNLC01000869.1 GCA_013822885.1 Bradyrhizobium sp. | reverse complement strand
ACCGAGCTCGAAGATCTGCTCGCCTTCCACAAGCAGCGACTCTCGGCTGGTAACCAGTACGCTGACCCCGGGCGCCTGCTGGTGAATACGCTCCGCCATCCCGGCAATGACCTCGACGACATGCTCACAGCTGTCGAGCACCAGCAGCAGGCGACGGTTGCGCAGGTAGCCGACGATGCTGTCGGTCGGATCAGAATGGTGCACCACGAGCCCGAAAGCCCAGGCGATCGTGCCGGCGACAAGCGCCGCATCCTTGACCATGCTGAAGTCGAGAAAGCGAACCTGACCGTCGAATTGCGCCGAGAGCTCGTGGGCCAGCGCGATCGCAACGGTGGTCTTGCCGATTCCACCCGGCCCCCTGAGGGTGATGAAGCGTTCGCGCAGCAAACGCTGCGACACTTCCCGCACAACGTCATCCCGTCCGATCATCCGCTCCAGGCGATGAGGCAGGACAGGCCCAGGCGTCTCAGGAACGCCCGGGGCCTGCAAAGGAAGCGAAGCCGCCGGAGGCGCGTCTGCGATGCGCTGCACCGGTGCGACGAAGCAATAACCGCGGCTTGGTATGTTCGTGATGTACCGTGCGCCCTCCTTGCCGTCACCGAGAGCCTTGCGGACCTCGGCGATATGCACCCGCAAATTGATCTCTTCGACGACAAGGCCCGGCCACGCGTGAGCCAACAGCTCATTCTTCGATACGACATCGCCAGCACGGCTGACCAACAGCCAAAGGATATCCAGCGCGCGGCTGCCTAGCTTGACTGGGACTCCATCCCGTTCAAGCAGCCGCGCCTTGTCGTGAAGGGAAAACGGTCCGAAGGAAGCGATGTCTGCATCGTGCGGCGCCCTCAGCCGGCTCGCGCGAGAACCGTTTGATGTTTCAAGTCCGGTCACCTGCGTTCACCCTTATCGATGCTGGCCGACCAAACTGCTGTACCGCGTTTGCCGCCAAAAGGCTCTGCAATGCGAGAAGTAGCCGCACTTATTGCGGCCTGTAAAGACGGTAGTGGAGGATTAGAGGGCTGTGAAAACCTCTGATCCGCGCGAAATTGCCACGTTCGACCAAGCTCAATTTCGCTGCCCGGTTCGATCCCGCATCCTGCTTTCGCCGGTACGTTGATGGTACGCGGCGAATTTCTCCAGCGTAAGCAATCGGTAACAGCGCTTAACAACACCTAACGAGCATTTTTTGGGCTCTCAGGCGACATTCAAGCCACAGGCGGTGCGCGAACCAGATTGGTCGGTGCCCGCTCAGGCAAGGGAGAGCCAAATGCAGGGGCCGCAGATTTCCGAAGTTATCGACGAGGATCGGCGCGCTCTGCTGGGCAGCGTTACGATGGGCATTGCGATCGCCGGCACGGCTGGCCTGTTTCCTCTTCACCGCGCTCTCGCTGAGCCAAATGATGTAATTCGGCCGTTTCGTGTCGACTTCCCAAAGGAGGCTCTGGTTGACCTTCGCCGGCGCGTCGCTGCAACACGCTTGCCCAACCGGGAGACGGTCGA
>PNLC01000868.1 GCA_013822885.1 Bradyrhizobium sp. | reverse complement strand
AGGAAGTAGTTCCAGGTGAAGTCGATCAGCCGTTCGATCGCCTCCGGCGGATCGAGATGTTCGAGATCGAGCCCGCGCTCTTCGGAACGGATCTTCTCGTAGGCGCCTTCGAGCACCGCGAGGTAGAGGTCTTCCTTGTTGCCGACGTGGTAATACAGCATGCGCTTGTTGGCGCCAGCATTGGCCGCGATGCGGTCGACGCGCGCGCCGGCAAGGCCATGGGTGGCGAACTCCCGCTTGGCGGCTTCGAGAATGCGCAGCCGCATCCCCTCGGGGTCCCGCTGCCACTTCAAAACGCGTTTTGCCTTTGCCAAATCAACCGCTCGATGATCGTTACCGGGCAAGCTGTAGCACGCATGGCGGGGTTTGAGAACGTAGGGACGGGGGAAGGCCTATGGCTTGCCTGCCGACGGTTGCACCAAAAGCGTCGGAACCCCGCAGGTGCCGCTGCGCACGGTCATCACCCGCGTCCCCGGCTTGCGGCCGTTGCGGACTTCGGAGACATCCACGCCTGCAAGAGACAGCCGCGCATGGGTGGCGTCCATGTCGGCCACGCGCCAGCACAGGCCGCGCAGCCGATCCAGTGATGTATCCGCCTCCTTGCCCGGCCGGTGCGTGACCTCGACGATGAGGTCGCCACAGCGGAAGAACATCAGCCGGCCCCAATCGGGGTGCGAGCGATCGAGCGCCATGTCGAGGCCTAGCCGTGCGCCATAGAGCGCCGCGGTGCGCTCGGGGTCCGATGTCGAGACCACGACATGGTCCAGCCCCGTGATCGATCCGCCCGTCGTTGGCGCCGACAGCGGGCGCTCCATGCCGCGTTCGAGGAAGAACAGGCGGACGCCGCGCGTTGCCTCGGTGGCGGCGCGGGTACGCTTCCACGAGAGCACGGCTCCGCTGATCGCGTCGCGGCCTTCAACCTCCGCGATGGGTTCCGGCTTCAGCGCGAGCCGGTCGAGCCTGCGATGTGTTTTGGCGATGTCGCTGGTTCGAAAGCAGATGCTCGCCAGCCCCTCGCCCTGCGCGGCAAGCACCGTGCGAATGCGATCCGCGTCCGCGCCGTTCGGCCCCACCAATTCCAGCGTCGTGTTGTCGAGCGTGAACAGCACGCGATCGGCGCCGTGGTCGCTGCTTCGCCAGGCCGGCGCGCGGGCAAGCAACGTCTGATAGGCCGCGGATGCCGCATTGATGTCGCCAGTGAGAACGACGACGTGATCGAGACCGACGATCATGGAAACAGCCCCCGCGTATTCTTGGCGGCGCGGACCTTTTCCACGCCGATCGCCATCGCCGCGGTGCGGTGCGGGATGGTGTCCGCTCTGGCCCGCTGCACCATGTGATCGAAGGCGCGGTCGAGGATGGCATATTCGCGCCGCGTCACCTCTTCTTCTTCCCAGAACAATTGCTGCAGGTCCTGTACCCATTCGAAGTAGCTGACCACGACGCCGCCGGAATTGCAGAGAATGTCGGGAATCAGGAATACCTCGCTTTGGCGCTTTT
>PNLC01000867.1 GCA_013822885.1 Bradyrhizobium sp. | reverse complement strand
GCCGCGCTTGCAAAATGAGTGAGCCCATTTGGCTCGATGTCGGTGAAGTCATCGACATGCATGCCGAGCAACTGGCGATATTCGGTGGACCGGAAGGCATTCGGGATCTTGGCCTTCTCGAGTCGGCGGTTTTGCGGCCAGTCAACCAATGGAATTACGGACAGAAGGATATGGCTGCGCTCGCCGCAGCCTATGCCTTCGGTCTTGCCCGCAACCATGCCTTTGTGGACGGCAACAAGCGCATCGCGTTCCACGCGATGATGGTCTTTTTGCGCGTCAACGACATCCCCTTTGCGCCCGATTCGGCGCATGCCACGGCCATCATCCTCTCCCTCGCCGCAGGCGAGGTCAGCGAGGAAAGCCTGACCCGCTGGATCCGGGACAATTGGCCCGCGGAATGACCCGATAAGCGGGGGCGAGCGGCGCGTAGCCCGTTGCCCTGCCAAACGCTTTGCGGTAATTGCACGCGAGATACCGGATTTGACTGGGGATACCGATGGCAGACCATAACGAAGTGGCCTACACGACCGCTGACGGCAACGACTATCCAGCCCATGAGCAGACCTATGAAGGTTTCATCATGCTGGTCAAATACGGCACGATCGCCGTCGTCATCATCGTCGCCTTGATGGGCTTCTTCCTGACCTGACGCCTCGTTGCCCGCGCCGCCGGTACCGGCGGAGCCACAATTGCACGCACTCCGGTCACGAAACCGGTATCCAACTAAGCGAAAAAGACGCTAGTTTGCTTGCGCGCGCCTGCCGCGCAGCGGGGGAGGCCCTATGAAGATTGCCGTTGCCAAGGAAATCGATCCGTCCGAGCCGCGGGTTGCCGCTTCACCCGACACCGTGAAGAAGTTCAAGGCGCTTGGCGTCGACGTGGCGATCGAACCGGGCGCGGGCGTCAAGTCGGGCCTGCCGGATTCCGAATTCACCGCGGTCGGCGCCACCGTCAGCGTGGATGCGTTGAAGGATGCCGACATCATCATCAAGGTGAAGCGCCCCGAAGCCAGCGAGCTTGCGCAATACAAGCGCGGTGCGCTGGTCATTGCGATCATGGATCCCTACGGCAACGAGGCGGCGCTGAAGACGATCGCGGACGCCGGCGTCGCGGCGTTTGCGATGGAACTGATGCCGCGCATCACCCGCGCGCAGGTCATGGACGTGCTGTCCAGCCAGGCCAACCTTGCCGGCTATCGCGCGGTGATCGAGGCGGCGGAATCCTTCGGCCGCGCCTTCCCGATGATGATGACCGCGGCCGGTACCGTGCCGGCGGCGAAAGTGTTCGTGATGGGCGTCGGCGTTGCCGGCCTGCAGGCGATCGCGACCGCGCGCCGGCTCGGCGCCGTGGTCACGGCCACCGACGTGCGCCCGGCCACCAAAGAGCAGGTCGAATCGCTCGGCGCCAAATTCCTCGCGGTCGAGGACGAGGAATTCAAGAACGCCCAGACCGCCGGCGGCTACGCCAAGGAAATGTCGAAAGAGTACCAGGCCAAGCAGGC
>PNLC01000866.1 GCA_013822885.1 Bradyrhizobium sp. | reverse complement strand
GGTATTGCCGCCCGTCCGAGCCCGCGGTGTGCAGGCACAACAACGGCGTGCCCTCGCCTGCTTCCTCGACATAGATCCGGTGCGGCCGGCCGAACAGATCGAGATGCATGTAGCGGCCGATGATCGGTTCGAACTTCGCGCTCATGCGGCGGCTCCCTCTGTGCGCAGCTTGGCGAGCGCTTCCTTGAAGTAGCGCAGGTGGGACATGAAGACCTGCAGATTGCCCTCGGCCTTCAGCGCGCGCCGCTTGATCATTGCCATCAGGTCGTTCGATCCCGGCGGCGGCCGCCTGCTCCAGAAACTCTGCCAGTCCTCCTCGGAAGCGCGCAGTGCAAAGGATGACGACGGCATCACGAACGGGCCCGATGCGACCTGCACGATTCGCCCCTCGTAGATCGAGATCAGCCAGGAGGCGCGGCCTACTTCCAGCAGGAAAGTGGTCGTCAGGTAGCGGCCTCGCCGGACCAGGCCCGCGTCCGCGTTGACCCGCTGCTGCAGCGTTTCGATCATTTCCAACCCATCCTTTAAGTTCGCCCGGCGCTTGGGTATGCGGTGCGTGTTGATGGGCATGATGGGGAGATTGGCCGTGGCGTCAATCGGCTGCGCCCAAAAGCGATATTTCAAAGCCAGGCACAGACCAGCGCCACGTTGGCAGCGCAGGCGACGAACAGCGTCACGGTGAGCGTCAGGCGGACGCGTTCGCAGAAGATCTCGCAGATCGGGCTCATGGCCGGAAACATCCGGCGATTCTAGCGGAGGAGTCTCGGGGATTCTTTTTCGCGGAATTTACCGGTCGTTTACGACTCAGAGACAGCCCGGGAAGTCCCACAAATTGGCCCGGAAAGGACGTTTTTCGACCTCACACGACTGTGAAGCTGACCGGCATGGCAGCCATAACCGAAACCCGGACCGGCCTGCCGCGTTGACCGTTTTTACCGGAGCCGACGATGCCCTACGCACTGTTCTCCAACGAGGCCAAGCTGAGCAAGGCCTACCCAACCGAAGCCGATGTCTGGAGGGTCGCCCAGAAGAGCGGCCTCGTGGTCGATGTGGTGTCCGAGGAGACGAAGGTCGCACCCCGCCGCGTGCTGGACTATGATTACGAGGTCAAGTTCTGCCAGGCCGAGCCGCATGAGGACCCCGCCCGCAACAAGGCCGACGCCGAGCGCGAAGCCCTGACCGAGTTGCAGCTGGCGTCGTAGAGGCGCCGGCCATTCCGGCTACCGCCGCGGATCTAGCTACACTGAATATTAAGATCGAACCCATCAGCCCGGACGGACAAACGTCCGCAATGTCTGAATCCCGATTCGGCGGGACGACATTCGAAGAAAGCGCTCTACGGGGTCGCCGATACCAGCGACACCTGTTCCGAAGCCAGGGTTACGCAGGCCTTGCGCCGCTGAACGCCCCTGACCGAACCCTGCACCTTGAGCACTTTGCCGGCCCCGCAAGACGGGTCCTGCACGAAGGCAATCTCATAGGGAGCAAGAATGAGGGGTTCGGTC
>PNLC01000865.1 GCA_013822885.1 Bradyrhizobium sp. | reverse complement strand
CCCTTGCCGGGCTGCTTGCCCTTGATGACGCCGACGACGCCGGTCTTGCCAAGTCCGGTGGCGACCTCGTCGCAGCCGAATTCACGCAGGCGATCCGCAACGAATGCCGCAGTGCGGTGGACGTCGTACAGCAATTCGGGGTTTTCATGGATATCGCGGCGCCAGGCCTGGATATCGGGTTGCAGATCGGCGACGCGGTTGACGATGGGCATGGGAATTCTCGAACCTCGGTTTTGAAACGCTGGTGCCTTTCTAGCATGCAAGGGCCGGTCCACCCAATGGCCCAGACGATAGGCAACCCGATTGGCCATCATGACCGCGCTTGCGTGCCCGGCGAAGCCTTTGGCGTAGACGGGTCTTGGCGCAGACGGTCCCGGCTACCTCAGGTCCAAATTCTGATATTGGAAGCCAGAGAAGACGTGGATGCCCGGGACGTCTGGCGCGAAGACGCGCTTCGCGCATGTACCCGGGCATGACTGAAAAATGGAATCCGGGATGGTCAAACGGCTCGAAGGCGATTTCGATTACATCGTGGTTGGCGCAGGGACAGCCGGTTGCATCATGGCCAACCGGCTCTCGGCCGAGGCGAAAAATCGCGTGCTGATCCTGGAGGCCGGCGGCAACGACAACTGGATCTGGTTTCACATCCCGGTCGGCTACCTCTTTGCGATCGGCAATCCGCGTTCGGACTGGATGTTTCGGACCGAGCCGGAGCCCGGTCTCAACGGCCGCGCGCTGGCCTATCCCCGCGGCAAGGTGATCGGCGGCTCGTCTGCCATCAACGCCATGATCTCGATGCGCGGACAGGCGGCAGATTACGATCACTGGCGCCAGCTTGGCTTGACCGGCTGGGGCTATGACGACGTGCTGCCGCTGTTCAGGCGGCTCGAAGACCACTTTCTGGGCGAGAGCGAGCATCACGGCATCGGCGGCGGCTGGCGCATCGAGGCGCCGCGGCTGTCCTGGACCATTCTCGACGCGGTCGGCGATGCCGCCGAGGAAATGGGCATCAAGCGCATTCCCGATTTCAACACCGGCAACAACGAAGGCACGAGCTATTTCCACGTCAACCAGAAGCGCGGCCGCCGCTGGTCCTCGGCGCGCGGCTTCCTCAAGCCGGTGCTGAACCGCGCCAATCTGCGGCTGGAAAAGAATGTGCTGGTCGACAAACTGATCGTCGAGAACGGACGTGCCGTCGGCGTCCGCTTCATGCAGGGTGGCGAAATCGTCGAGGCCCGCACCAGGGGCGAAGTCATCCTGTGCGCGGGATCGATCGGTTCGACGCAGGTGCTGCATCGTTCCGGCATCGGTCCCGCCGACTGGCTTGCACCGCTCGGCATCGATACCGTGCTCGACAGGCCCGGCGTCGGCCGCAACCTGCAGGACCATCTGCAGCAGCGCGCGATCTACAAGGTTTCTGGCGTACGCACGCTGAACGAGACCTACTATAACCTGATCCGGCGCGGCATGATGGGGCTCGACTACGCCTTCCGCCGGCGCGGGCCG
>PNLC01000864.1 GCA_013822885.1 Bradyrhizobium sp. | reverse complement strand
GCCGTCCGAATTCCGCATCGGCACCGAGCACGAGAAGACCCCGTTCACGCTGGAAGGCCATCAGCCCGTACCTTACGAGGGCGCGCGCGGCATCGGCACGCTGCTCGAAGGTATGCAGCTCCTGCTCGGCTGGGAGCCGATCATGGAGCGCGGCAACATCATCGGGCTGTATGACGTCACCGGCGGCGGCGCGATCTCGCTGGAGCCTGGCGGGCAGTTCGAATTGTCCGGGGCGCCGGTTGAGACGGTGCACCAGACCCAGTCCGAACTGATGGCGCATCTGGCGCAGGTGCGCGAGATCGCAGCGCCATTGGGGATCGGCTTCCTCGGGCTCGGCATGACGCCGTCATGGTCGCGCGAGCAGATCCCGGTCATGCCCAAGGGCCGCTACAAGATCATGACCAACTACATGCCGAAGGTCGGCCAGTACGGCATCGACATGATGTACCGGACCTGCACGGTGCAGACCAATCTCGACTTCTCCTCCGAAGCCGACATGGTCAAGAAGCTGCGCGTCTCGGTCGCGCTGCAGCCGGTGGCGACCGCGCTGTTCGCCAATTCCCCGTTCACCGAAGGCAAGCCGAACGGCTTCCTTTCTTTCCGCTCCGAGATCTGGCGCGACACCGATAACGCGCGATCGGGTATGATTCCCTGGGCGTTCGAGCACGGCATGGGGTTCGAGCGCTGGGTCGATTACGCGCTCGACGTTCCGATGTATTTCGTCAAGCGCGGCGATGCCTATATCGACGTCTCCGGTTCCTCGTTCCGCGATTTCTTCCACGGCAAGAATTCCGCGTTTCCCGGCGAGCGCCCGACGCTGTCGGACTGGGCCAACCATCTATCCACGATCTTCCCGGAAGTCCGCCTCAAGCGTTATCTGGAGATGCGCGGCGCCGATGGCGTGCCGTGGGGCCGGCTGCCGGCGCTGCCGGCGTTCTGGGTCGGGCTATTGTACGACGACGCAAGCCTGAACGCAGCCTGGGATATGGTCAGCCATTGGACCGCGCAGGAGCGTCAGGCGTTGCGGGACGACGTCCCGCGCTTCGGCTTCAAGGCCAGGATCAGGGAACGCTATCTGTTCGAGATCGCCCGGGAATGCCTGAAACTGTCCCACGCAGGCTTGCGGCGGCGCAACCGCGTCGATCATTTCGGCCGCGACGAGAGCCGCTACCTCGAACCGCTGGAGCGGATCCTCGAATCGGGCCGGACTCCGGCGGAAGAGATGCTGGAGAAGTTCAACGGGCCCTGGGGCGGCACCGTGGAGCCTGCCTATCAGGAATACGCGTTTTAGTTGAATGGGTTGGCTGGTTCCTGGGCCGTTCATCCGCCGTACAGGTTGATGGCGCTCAAATGTCTGCTCACGACAAGCGCGGATTCGAAAGCATCAAATGGAGATCGGTCGCCTGCTCAGGGCGTGTATGGTGGCGCTCGCCTTCCTGGCAGCGGCCGCATCCGCGCGTCCGGCACTCGCGCAGGCCAATTTCGACCGGCCCGGCGGCGACTATGTGAACGCGCCT
>PNLC01000863.1 GCA_013822885.1 Bradyrhizobium sp. | reverse complement strand
CGGGACTTTCCCGAGCCGCTTTATTGGGCGCTGTAGCCAAGCGCGGCAACGCTGGAAACATCCTGGGCGGGTGCGACCCCTTCCGCACTCGCCACCGCGGGGCCGCTGCGGGCCGGGGCCGGAGCAGGCGCTGCGTCCGGGGCTCCATTGATCATGCCCGAAAGACCGCTGAAGCCGGCTTGCGCGATTTTTCGCAATACGAGGTCGTCGGCCGCGGCCCAGGCGTCGCGTCCGGACTTGCCGGCCGGCTCTTCGCCGGAAAGCCGCAGCGCACGCTGCTGGTTGTTGTCGTAAACGTCCCAGACCCAGGCGATCACGGTCCGTCCGCGCACCACCTGTGCGGAGAGATAGCTGCGCACGCGATAGGAAGCGCCGCCCTCGCGCGAGACGATCGAGAGGTTGCGCAGTTTCGACTCGCTGTCGAGGACGCTGACCATGCGGTCGAACACCTGCGGCGGCGGACCGTCGATCGATTCGAACGCCACGGTAGAACTGCCACCGCCTCCGGTCGAAGCCATCGCATACGAATTGCTGGCGGCGCCGCCGCCGGCACAGCCACCGAGCGCGCTGGCCGCAACCAGAAGCGCCGCCGCAACGGCCGCGCGCGCCGCAATTGTCTTGTTCTGAAACAGGGAAGCGATGGTGTGCGTCATCACCCCTGCGATATCGTTAAAATGCGTTAAGGTCTAGGGCAGGCGGCGCACAGTCTCGGCAAAAAGTAAATTCGCGTCCGGTCGCCAGATTCGCGCCGCATTGCAAGAATTATCCACCTCACAGGATGATGCGCATGCGCGCCTTTGTTTTCGATGCCTATGGCGCAATCCCGGATCATGTCCGGCTCGCCGACGTTGCCGATCCCGTCGCGGGTCCGGACGAGGTCGTGATCGAAATTCATGCCGCCAGTCTCAATCCGATCGATTTCAAGATCGTTCGTGGCGATCTGAAGCGCGTTTCCAGGTATCGCTTGCCGCGCCCGTTCGGGTTCGATGCCAGTGGCGTCGTGCTGTCGGCCGGCGTGCGGGCCACGCGCTTCAAGCCGGGCGATGTGGTCTATGCGCGTGCATCGCGTGAATCTATCGGCACCTTCGCCGAACGGATTGCGCTGCCGGAGAAGTTCGTGGCTCTCAAGCCGGCGGCGGCCTCTCATGCAGAGGCCGCGTCGCTGCCGCTGGTGGGGTTGACCACGCTTCAGGGCTTTGCCCGCGTCCGCGCCGCTGCCGGCCAGCGCATCCTGATCCACGCCGGCGCCGGCGGGATCGGCACGTTCGCCATTCAATATGCAAGGCATCTAGGCCTTCACGTCACTACGACCACGAGTTCGAAGAATGTCGACTTCGTCAAATCGCTCGGCGCCGAAAGGGTCATTGCCTATGATCGCGAGAACTATCTCGAACAGGGCGGCGGCTACGATATCGTCTACGACACGCTCGGCGGAGCGTTCACGGTCGACGCCTTCAAGCTGGTGAAGCGCGGCGGCGCCGTGATCTCACTGAGCGGTCCGCCCGATCGCGATTTCGC
>PNLC01000862.1 GCA_013822885.1 Bradyrhizobium sp. | reverse complement strand
TTTTGGAGATCGTCGACAGCCCGCCGAGTGAGCCTGACGACAGCGACAAGCCGGCGCTGAGGCTCAGCGATGCCCGCGTCGAGTTTCGCGACGTCACGTTCGGCTACCGGCCAAGCGAGCCGGTGCTGCGCCGCATGAGTTTTGTCGCCGAACCCGGCAAGACCACCGCGCTCGTCGGACCGTCCGGCGGCGGCAAGTCCACCGTGCTGGCGCTGCTGCTGCGACTCTATGAGGTCAATGGCGGCGCGATCCTGATCGACGACCAGGTGATCTCGGACGTGTCGCGGCATTCGCTGCGCGCACAGACCGGCTATGTCGGGCAGGACGTCTATCTGTTCCGCGACACCATCGGCGCCAACATCGCGTTCGGCAAGGTCGGCGCCACCCAGGACGAGATCGTGGCGGCCGCGAAGGCCGCCTGCGCGCACGATTTCATCATGGGCTTTCCGCTGGGCTACGACACCCCGGTCGGCGAGCACGGCACGCAACTGTCAGGCGGCCAGCGGCAGCGCATCGCGGTCGCCCGCGCACTGGTCAAGAACGCGCCGATCATCCTGCTCGATGAAGCCACCGCCGCGCTGGATTCGGAATCCGAAAAGGCCGTGCAGGAGGCGATCGAGCATCTCTGCCAGAACCGCACCACCATCGTCATCGCCCACCGCCTGCACACCATCATGCATGCCGACGCCATCCTGGTGGTCGAGGCCGGCGAGATCGTCGAGCGTGGCCAGCACGACGATCTCTTGCGCCGCGGCGGCCGCTACGCATCGTTCTTCCGCCTGCAGCAGCGCGGCGCCGGCACCCCCAACCTGACGCCGATCAGCGCAACCGCATAAGGCTTCCAGCATTTTTTCCAACTGCAACCCGTCGAGACCCCTTCATGACCGCAGCCTCCTACGTCATTCCCGCTCCCCCGCAAGCCTCGCTTCCCGTTGTCGGTGAGACCAGCTCCTATCCGGTTCGCCGCATCTGGTGCGTCGGGCGCAACTATCTCGAGCACATCCGCGAGATGGGCAATGACGAGCGCGCGCCGCCGTTCTTCTTCGCCAAGCACGCCGACATGCTGGTGCCCGACGGCACCACCATTCCCTATCCGCCGCTGACCAAGGATCTGCATCACGAGGTCGAACTGATCGTCGCGATGAAGAGCGGCGGGCTCAACATATCAGCCGACAAGGCGCTCGACCATGTCTACGGCTACGCGGTCGGCATCGACCTCACCCGCCGCGACCTGCAGATCGCCTCGCGCAAGAAGGAGCGGCCGTGGGAAATCGGCAAGTCGTTCGACTATTCCGCGCCGTGCTCGGCGATCCAGCCGGCCGCGAAGATCGGCCACCCAAGCAAAGGCAAGATCTGGCTGACCGTGAACGGCACCGAGACGCAAAAGGGCGATCTCACCGAGCTGATCTGGAACGTGCCCGAGATCATCTGGCAGCTCTCGCAGCAGGTGAAGCTCGCCGCGGGCGACATCATCATGACGGGCACGCCGGCCGGCGTCTCCCAGCTCAACCCCGGCGAC
>PNLC01000861.1 GCA_013822885.1 Bradyrhizobium sp. | reverse complement strand
TGGAGAGCACCAAGAAGTTCCTCGAACTCGTCGTCGACAACATCCCGGTTTCGCTGATCGTCGAGCGCGTCAGCGACGGACGCTACCTGCTCGCCAACCGCAGCGCCGAGACCATCCTCAATCGCCGCCGCGAGGACGCGACCGGTCTGACCGCCTCCGACATCTTCAATCCACGCGAAGCCAAGCTGATCATCGCGCGCGACGAGGCGGCGATCAAGAAACGCGGCTTGCTCACCGAAGAGCACCCGATCTCCACCAAGGACGGGCTGCGGCTGTTCCTGACCCGCCGCATGACCGTGCTCGACGAGGCGGGCGATCCGCAATACCTGATCAAGACGCATGAGGACGTCACCGATCGCCGCCAGACCGAATCGCGGATGGCGCACATGGCCTATCATGACGGCCTGACCGATCTGCCGAACCGCGCCTCCTTCCTGCAGGCGCTGGCCCAGATGATCGAGGCCTGCGCCGGCACCGACGAGGAGTTCGCGGTGCTCTGCGTCGACCTCGACGGGCTAAAGGAAATCAACGACGTGTTCGGCCACGCGACGGGCGACAAGCTCTTGGTCGAAGTGGCGGGCCGGATCCAGGCATCCGCCCGCGGCGGCGTGGTGGCCCGGCTTTCCGGCGACGAGTTCGGCCTCATTATCGACGGCAAGCAGCCGGAGGCCGGAAGGGCGCTGGCCGAGCAACTCGCGCAAACGATATCGGAAGAATTTCTGATCGATGGCAAGTCGGTGCGCACCGGCATCACCACCGGCATCTCGGTGTTTCCGCATCACGGCGCGGATGCGGCTTCGCTGCTCGCCAATTCCGGCGCGGCGCTGTTCCGCGCCAAGCAGAAGTCGCGCGGCTCGATCGGCATTTTCGCGCCTGAGATGGACCAGCAGATCCGCGACCGCCGCGTGCTGCATCAGGACCTCTCGATGGCGATCAGGAACGGCGAATTGTCGTTGCACTACCAGCCGCAGGCTGCGGCCGGCTCGACGGCCGCCGCCAGTAAGATCATCGGCTTCGAGGCGCTGGCGCGCTGGATGCATCCGGCGCGCGGCTTCGTTTCGCCGGGCGAGTTCATCCCGCTGGCGGAGGAAAGCGGCCTCATCGTCGAAATGGGCGTCTGGATCCTGCGCGAAGCCTGCCGCGAGGCCGCCTCGTGGCCGGTGCCGCTGCAGGTCGCCGTCAACCTTTCGCCGGCGCAGTTCATGCACGGCGACGTCGTCAGCCTGGTGCATTCGATCCTGCTCGAGACCGGTCTGGCACCCGACCGGCTCGAGCTCGAAATCACCGAGGGCGTGCTGATCGAGGATTTCGATCGCGGCCTGGCGCTGCTGCGGCGGCTGAAGGCGCTCGGCGTGCGAATCTCGATGGACGATTTCGGTTCCGGCTATTCCTCGCTGAGCTATCTGCAGGCGTTCCCGTTCGACAAGATCAAGATCGACCGGGCCTTTGTCATGAATCTCGGACGCAACCCGCAATCGGCGGCCATCGTGCGTGCCGTCATCGACCTCGGCCACGGCCTCGAAATGTCGATCGTC
>PNLC01000860.1 GCA_013822885.1 Bradyrhizobium sp. | reverse complement strand
AGGTCTGTGCCGAGATGACAAACGTGCATCCGATACCCAGTCCGTCGATTCACACCGAGGATCGCGCCCATGAGGCCGATCATCCGACGTCGCTGGTGGCGAAGTTCGGCATCGAGCAGCCGCTGAAGCTCGATTGCGGCGTCGACCTGGCACCGTTCCAGATCGGCTATCAGACCTATGGCGAACTGAATGCGGATCGCTCCAACGCCATCCTGGTCTGCCATGCGCTGACCGGCGATCAGCACGTCAACAACGTGCACCCGATCACCGGCAAACAAGGCTGGTGGGAGACCATGGTTGGGCCCGGCCGGCCGCTCGACACCAACCGCTACTTCATCATTTGCAGCAACGTGATCGGCGGCTGCATGGGTTCGACCGGGCCGGCGTCGACCAATCCCGCCACCGGAAAGCTGTGGGGGCTCGATTTCCCGGTCATCACCATTCCCGACATGGTGCGCGCGCAGACCATGCTGGTCGACCGGCTGGGGATCACGACGCTGTTCTGCGTCGTCGGCGGTTCGATGGGCGGCATGCAGGCGCTGCAATGGACCGCGGCTTACCCCGAGCGCGTGTTCTCCACGCTGGCGATCGCCTGCTCCACTCGGCACTCGGCGCAGAACATCGCGTTCCACGAACTCGGCCGTCAGGCCGTGATGGCCGATCCCGACTGGCGCGGCGGCCGCTATTTCGACGACGGCACCCATCCGCATCGCGGCCTCGGCGTGGCGCGAATGGCGGCGCACATCACCTATCTCTCCGACGCCGCGCTGCATCGCAAGTTCGGACGGCGGATGCAGGATCGCGATTTGCCGACCTTCTCGTTCGACGCGGATTTCCAGGTCGAAAGCTATCTGCGCTATCAGGGCTCGTCCTTTGTCGAGCGTTTCGACGCCAACAGCTATCTCTATCTGACGCGGGCGATGGACTATTTCGATATCGCCGCCGACCATGGCGGCGTGCTGGCGAAGGCATTCACCGGCATCAAGACGCGGTTCTGCGTGGTGTCGTTCACGTCAGACTGGCTGTTTCCGACCGCGGAATCGCGGGCGCTGGTGCACGCGCTCAACGCGTCGGGCGCGCGGGTGTCGTTCGCCGAGATCGAGACTGACCGTGGCCACGACGCCTTCCTGCTCGACGTGCCCGAGTTCTTCGACATCTCCCGCGCCTTCCTGCAATCCGCAGGCAAGGCGCGCGGATTGGGTAATTCAGGTGGCTGACATGGCGCTTCAGGAACAGACCTTGCCGCTTAGCGGGATCGCTCCGGACCGTACCGGAAAATATCGCAGCGACCATCTGCTGGTCGCGGAAATGATCGCGCCCGGCTCGAAGGTGCTCGACGTCGGCTGCGGCGATGGCGAGTTGCTGCAGCTGCTGGAGAGCCGCGGCATCGACGGCCGCGGCATCGAGCTGTCGCGCGAGGGCGTCAACCGCTGCGTCGCCAAGGGGCTGGCGGTGGTGCAGGGCGACGCCGACACCGACCTCGTCAATTATCCCGACGATGCCTTCGATTACGTGATCCTGTCGCAGACGCTGCA
>PNLC01000859.1 GCA_013822885.1 Bradyrhizobium sp. | reverse complement strand
CGCGCTTGCCGGCATCGGCAAGGTCGAACGCGAGCTCAGCGACAATGTCGAGATGATCGAACTCGGCGAGGCCGAGAACGATGCCGGCGTCGTGACCGAAGCCGAGAACGCGCTCAAGGCGCTGAAGAAGGAAGTCGCCCGCCGCGAGCTCGAAGCGCTGCTGTCCGGTGAGGCCGACCGGTTCGATTCCTATCTCGAGGTCCATGCCGGCGCGGGCGGCACCGAAAGCCAGGACTGGGCCGAGATGCTGCTGCGCATGTATACGCGCTGGGCCGAGAAGCACGGCTTCAAGATCGAATATCTCGAAGAGACCCAGGGCGAAGAAGCCGGCATCAAATCCGCCACCATCCAGATATCCGGTCACAACGCCTATGGCTGGCTGAAGACCGAGGCGGGCGTGCACCGTCTGGTGCGGATATCGCCATACGATTCCAACGCGCGCCGGCACACCTCGTTCTCGTCGGTCGCGATCTTTCCGGTGGTCGATAACAGCATCAAGATCGATATCGCCGAGTCCGACGTGCGCACCGACACCATGCGTTCCGGCGGCGCCGGCGGCCAGCACGTCAACAAGACCGAATCCGCCGTGCGCCTCACGCATATCCCGACCGGCGTCGCGGTGGTCTGCCAGGCCGGCCGTTCGCAGCACAAGAACCGCGCACAAGCGTGGGACATGCTGCGCGCGCGTCTCTATGAAATGGAGCTGAAGAAGCGCGAGGAGCAGGCCGCCGCCGACCAGGCCGCCAAGACCGATATCGGCTGGGGCCACCAGATTCGCTCCTACGTCCTGCAGCCTTATCAGATGGTGAAGGACCTCCGCACCGGCGTGCAGACCTCGGATACATCAGGGGTACTCGACGGCGACCTCGACGAATTCATGGCGGCGACGCTGGCGCAGCGCGCGTTCGGCACCGCGCCCGGCCAGGTCGAGGACGTGGACTAAAGCCATGGCCAAGGTCGGCTTCATCGGACTGGGGCGGATGGGCCACGGTATGGCCGGCCGCTATCTCGATGCGGGCTTCGACGTCGCGGTCTGGAATCGCAGCAAGTCAAAAGCGGAAGACCTGATCGCGCGCGGCGCGCGCTGGGCTGCCTCGCCGGCCGAGGCGGCCGACGGCGCCGACGCGGTCGTGACCATGGTCGCGGACGACGGGGCGTCGCGATCGGTCTGGCGCGGCGAGAACGGCGCGGCTGCGAAGATGAAAGCGGGCAGCCTCGCGATCGAATGTTCGACGGTGTCGCACCAGCACGCGCTCGACATGGCGCGCGAACTGCGCGGGCGCGGGCTCATCTACATCGATTGTCCCGTCACCGGCCTGCCGCAGGCGGCGGCCGCGGGAAAGCTGACCCTGCTTGTTGGCGCCGACGCGGCTGACCTGGACCGGGCCGGGCCATATCTCGCGCCGATCGGCGATACGATCAGGCACTTCGGCCCGGTCGGGACCGGTACGGTCTACAAGCTGATCAACAACCTGATGGGCGCGGTGCAGATCGCCAGCCTCGCCGAAGGCATCGCGATGAGGCTGGGCAAGAACCCGATTTTTGAGAATT
>PNLC01000858.1 GCA_013822885.1 Bradyrhizobium sp. | reverse complement strand
CCCTGCAGCGCCCGCGCCAGCAGCAGCGTCTCGAAGGAGGGCGCTGCGATCGCAAGCAGGCTCGCGACGCAATAAAGCGCCATGCCGCCGAGCAGGATCGGCCGGCGGCCGAAACGATCCGACAGCGGCCCCATGATGAACTGCCCGACACCGAAGCCGAGCAGGAAGATCGACAGCACCATCTGGGGACGGTTGGCGACGGTGATGTGGAAGGCGGAAGCGATGTTCGGCAGCGCCGGCAGCATCATGTCCATCGCAATCGGGTTCAGCGCCATAATCGACGCGATCACGATCACGAATTCGGGGAAGCCCATCGGGCGGTGGCCTGAAGCGGCCAGGGCGTCGGCGCTGGTATCGGACAACGAAAAATCCTCTTGCGCAGCGCAATCTAGGTGCTTTGCTGCGACGCACAATCAGCGTTTCGGAATGGCTGCCCATCGGCATCGGAGCCTATGGGCAAGCCGTGCCCGAACATGGGGCAGGCCGGTTCCGCTATGGTTTACGGCGGGTATCAGGTCGGGGGCCTGCGGCCCGCCAGGCCGGCAAAGATCGAGAAGAACAGGACGGTGTAGAGGAAGCCAAAAATGATCTGGATGCTGACCGCAAATTTCGCCCATCCCGACTTGGGGGAGATGTCGCCATAGCCCGTCGTTGTCATGGTGACGATGCTGAAATAGAGGGCTTCGCCCAGATTGAGATCAGCGGAAAACGCGCCCGGTCCCTGAAGCCGGACGATGTAGAGGTAAAGCACCGCGAAGCAGAACGCCGCGAGCAGGAAGGCTGCCGTGACGTCCAGGAGAATTCTCCAGAACGGGGTGGCGTCCAGATAGAGCGCGCTCTGTGGGCCATAGATGCCCCGGATGGCATCGGCGATGCGCCAGATCAGAAAGAACCAGATGACGAAAACGCCGGCCTTGGCGGCCTCTCCTACATAGGTCGTGAAGGCGTTTTCGGGGAGAAGGTGCGGCACCGCCGCCTCGACCAGCAAACCGAAAATGCAATAGCCGACCACGATGAACCAGATGATCTTGAACCAGCGTGAGAGTTGCCAGCGTTTCCGGTCCGTCATGGCGCTTCCCAAACCCGCATCCACAGCAGAACGGTAGGCCGTATCCCCTTGATCAGCGTTCATGATTTGGTCCAGCCTCTGGTCGCATCATTGTCGGAGCCATCCTTCGGCGGGCGCAACGGTCGATGTTGACGTAGCTCAACAAATCGGTGGCTGATGCAGGCTTCCGCGTTCGCGGCTGGCGCCGCCGGGCAAGCCGCTCCAAGATCGTTGTTCTGACAGGCGGCTTGCTCTATCCCCTAGGCTCGAAGCAATCGCTGTTCGCGTTGAAACGGAGACCTCGTTGTCAGGACAGCCCTTGAGGATCGGCACGCGCAAGAGCGTGATGGCGCTGGCGCAGACGGAGGCAATCGCGCGGCTGCTGCGCACGTCCGATCCGGCCCTCGACGTCGAGATCGTCAAGTTCGAGACCCGCGGCGACCAGGACCAGACCAGTAAGCTGTTGCGCCATGGCGGCAAAGGCGGCGCGTTCGTCGCCGAAATCC
>PNLC01000857.1 GCA_013822885.1 Bradyrhizobium sp. | reverse complement strand
AAGTCTCCTGGAGGTAGTGAAGCTGATGGCAGCATTCCTATACGCAAGTTGTCGGGACCGATAAAGCCTCCACCCGTCATTCCGGGATGGTCCGAAGGACCAGACCCGGAATCTCGAGATTCCGGGTTCGCTTCTTTGAGGCGCCCCGGAATGACGGTGGGAATCAATGCGACAGGATCTTCGACAGAAACTGCTGCGCGCGCTCGCTGCGGGGGCTGCCGAAGAATTCATCCTTTTGCGCATCCTCGACGATTTCGCCCTTGTCCATGAAGATCACGCGGTGCGCGACCTTGCGGGCAAAGCCCATCTCATGGGTAACGACCATCATGGTCATGCCCTCGCGGGCGAGGTCGACCATGACGTCGAGCACCTCGCTGATCATTTCCGGATCGAGCGCCGAGGTCGGCTCGTCGAACAGCATCGCGATCGGGTCCATGGCGAGCGCGCGCGCTATTGCGACGCGCTGCTGCTGGCCGCCGGACAGTTCGGCCGGGTATTTATTGGCATGCACCGTCAACCCGACGCGCGCGAGCAGTTTTTCGCCCTTGGCCATGGCTTCGGCATGCGAGCGCCCCAGCACCTTCTCCTGCGCCAGGCACAGATTCTCGATGATCCGCAAATGCGGAAACAGCTCGAAGTGCTGGAACACCATGCCGACGCGGGCGCGCAGTTTCGGCAGGTCGGTCTTGGGATCGTTGACCTTGATGCCGTCGAGGATGATTTGGCCTTCCTGGAATGGCTCAAGCGCATTGACGCATTTGATCAGCGTCGATTTGCCCGAACCTGACGGGCCGCACACCACCACCACCTCGCCCTTGGCGACATTGGTGGTGCAGTCCTTCAACACCTGGAAGGCCGGCCCGTACCATTTATTGACGTGGCTGATTTCGATCATGAGGTTTCCTAGCGGACGATAGCAATTCGCGCCTGCAGGCGCCGGACGCCCCAGGACGCGAAACAGGAAATCACGAAATAGACCGCGGCAGCGAACAGGTACATCTCGACCAGCCGCCCGTCGCGCTGCGCCACCTTGCTGGCGGCCCCAAGAAAGTCCGGGATCGACAGCACGTAGACCAGCGAGGTGTCCTGGAACAGCACGATGGTCTGCGTCAGCAGCACCGGTAGCATGTTGCGGAATGCCTGGGGCAGCACGATGTAGCGCATCGACTGGCTGTAGGTCAGGCCGAGCGCGCTCGCCGCCGCCGGCTGCCCTTTGGAGATCGACTGGATGCCGGCGCGCATGATCTCGGAGAAATACGCCGCCTCGAACATGATGAAGGTGACGAGCGTCGAGGTGAAAGCGCCGACGCGGATCGGCCGCGACGCCCCCGTCACCCACTGACCGATATAGGGGACCAGGAAGTAGAACCAGAAAATCACCAGCACCAGCGGCAGCGAGCGCATGAAGTCGACATAGAGCCCGGCGATGCGGCCGAGCAGCCTGTAGCTGGACAGCCGCATCAGCGCGATCAGCGTTCCGAAAACCAGGCCGCCAAGCGCGGCCAGTCCCGTCAACATCAGCGTGAACGTCATGCCGTCGAGAAACAGATAGGGT
>PNLC01000856.1 GCA_013822885.1 Bradyrhizobium sp. | reverse complement strand
CGCGCACCGGGCGCCGCCTTCATCCTGAAGAAAGCGCTGATCAGCGCGCTGGTCGCGCTGGTGCTGTTTTCGCTGATGATCGGCGTGCGCACCGACGCCGGACCGGACGGACAACTGACCTACTGGACGCGGTTCGGTGACCTCGCCGCGATGGTTGCGACCGTGTTCGGCGGCAGCATCGTCGTCGAACTGCTGCGGCAATGGTGGGGCCCGGTCGGCACGGTCCGCGTGGTACCGCCTGCGGTACAAAGCACGCTTTCGCTTGCCGGACGGCTGATCGCGCCGGCGCTGCTGGTATTCACTTTCCTGGTGCCGGTCATCTTCTACAACGAGCGCTATATTCTCGACCTCGGCATCCTCGTCCTCACATACGTGATGCTCGGCTGGGGATTGAACGTGGTGGTCGGGCTCGCCGGCCTGCTCGATCTCGGCTACGTCGCGTTCTACGCGGTGGGCGCCTATTCCTACGCGCTGCTGGCGACCAATTTCGGGCTGTCGTTCTGGATCTGCCTTCCGCTTGCCGGGATCCTCGCCGCGTTCTGGGGCGTGCTGCTCGGCTTTCCCGTGCTGCGGCTGCGCGGCGATTACCTCGCGATCGTCACGCTGGCCTTCGGCGAAATCATTCGTCTCATCCTGCTCAATTGGCAAAGCGTGACCGGCGGGCCGAACGGCGTCACGGGAATCCCCCGGCCAACCCTGTTCGGCATACCGCTGTCGGCGGGCGACGACGGACTTGCGGCCATGCTCGGCATCGAATACTCGCCGACCCACCGCATCGTATTCTTGTTTTACATTATCCTGGCGCTGGCGCTGCTCACCAACTGGGTCACGATCCGCCTGCGCCGCCTGCCGATCGGCCGCGCCTGGGAAGCATTGCGCGAAGACGAAGTCGCCTGCCGCGCGCTCGGCATCAACACCACCACGACCAAGCTCACGGCGTTCGCGACGGGGGCGATGTTCGGCGGCTTTGCCGGCGCGTTCTTCGCGACGCGGCAGGGCTTCATCAGTCCGGAATCCTTCACCTTCCATGAATCGGCGCTGGTGCTGGCGATCGTGGTGCTCGGCGGCATGGGCTCGCAGCTCGGCGTGGTGCTGGCGGCGCTCGCCATGATCGGCGGCTTCGAGCTGTTTCGCGGGCTCGACCAGTATCGCATGCTGGTGTTCGGCATGGCCATGGTGCTCCTGATGATATGGCGGCCGCGTGGCCTGATCGGCCATCGTGCGCCCACCGTGTTCCTGAAGCATGAGCAGGCAATCTCGTCCGACCTCGTCAAGGAGGGACACGGATGAGCGGCGATCACATCCTGTCCGTCGATCGCCTGACGATGCGCTTCGGCGGCATCGTCGCCGTCAACGAACTCTCCTTCAACGCCGAGCGGCGCAAGATCACCGCGCTGATCGGCCCGAACGGCGCCGGCAAGACCACCGTATTCAACTGCATCACCGGTTTCTACAAGCCGACCTCCGGCGCCATCCGGCTCGTGCATGATGACGGCCAATCCATCCAGCTCGAGCGGCTGAACGATTTCCGGATCTCCAAGATCGCCCGGGTCGCA
>PNLC01000855.1 GCA_013822885.1 Bradyrhizobium sp. | reverse complement strand
CGAATCCACCACGCGAAAGCCGTCGCCCGCCGGGCTGGCGATCAGAAGCCGGCAGTTGTTGGTGCCAAGGTCGAGCGCGGCGTAGACACCGTTCCGGATGTCCGCGGCAACCGACCCTGACGGGCTTGCGCAGGGCTCAAGGGCCTCACGCAGCCGCGGATCCTCATTCATCAAAATTGTCTTTCCGCGACCCAGGACACCGGGCCGCCGGGAATTACCGTTCACGGAAACTTTAGCAGCGACAAGGGGCTACGCAACAAATCATCACATAGACTATGCCCAATCAGGCGTTGTCGCTGACGATGCGGTGCGGTATCTGGGCGGGAACCCGCAAAAGTTCGGGAATCCAGCCACTTCAGGTGCTTTTTCAATGCAGGATCACACGCCGCCGTCATCGCTGGAAAACGCCATCGCACTGCAAAAATACGGTGTCGGGCAGCCTGTGCGCCGCAAGGAGGACGACACGCTGGTCCGCGGCAAGGGCAAATACACCGACGACTTCTCGCTTCCCGGCCAGGCCTTTTGCTTCATGGTCCGGTCCAGCCATGCCCACGGAATCATCCGGGGTATCGACACGGCGGCCGCCAGGGCGATGCCGGGCGTGCTCGGCGTCTGGACCGGCAAGGACCTCGAAGCCGCCGGCTACAACCCCTTTACCTGCGGCCTGCCGCTGAAAAGCCGCGACGGTTCGCCGCTGCTGCAGACCAACCGCCCCGCGCTTCCGACCGACAAGGTGCGCTTCGTCGGAGATCCCGTGGCCTTCGTGGTTGCGGAAACGCTGGCGCAGGCGCGCGATGCCACCGAGGCGGTCGAAGTCGATATCGAGCCGCTGCCGGCCGTGACCGACGCCGCGGAAGCCGCCAAGCCCGGCGCGCCGCTGCTCTACGAGCACATCCCCAACAACGTCGCACTCGACTATCACTATGGCGACACCGCCAGGATCGATGCGGCATTCTCCGCTGCCGCGCACGTGACAAAACTCGACATCGTCAACACCCGCGTGGCCGTCGTCTCGATGGAGCCGCGCGTAGCACTGGCGGCCTACGACAAAACCAGCGAGCGTTTCACGCTGCAGGTTCCGACCCAGGGCGTCGCCGGCAACAAGGCAGGCTTTGCAAAAATCCTGAACGTGCCGACCGACAAGGTTCGTATTCTCACCGCCAATGTCGGCGGTTCCTTCGGCATGAAGAACATGAACTACCCGGAGTACACCTGCATCGCGCACGCGGCGAAGGTGCTGGGACGTCCGGTGAAGTGGACCGACGAGCGCTCGACCAGCTTCCTGTCCGACAGCCAGGGCCGCGCGCAGCTCATCCATGCCGAACTCGCGCTCGACGCTGAAGGCGGGTTCCTCGCGGTGCGCCTGCAGGGTTACGGCAATCTCGGCGCCTACATCACCGGCGTTGCGCCGGGACCTTTGTCGCTCAATACCGGCAAGAATCTCGCGAGCGTCTACCGCACGCCGCTGCTCGGCGTCGACATCAAGACGGTTCTGACCAACACCACGCTGATGGGCGCCTATCGCGGCGCCGGCCGGCCCGAGGCCAATTACTACATGGA
>PNLC01000854.1 GCA_013822885.1 Bradyrhizobium sp. | reverse complement strand
GACAATCTGCGCAAGGGCGCTGCGCTGAACGCGATCCAGATCGCCGAATCCCTGATCAACCGCAAGCTGATCAGCGCAAAGAAGAAGGCGGCGTAAGCCTGGCGAACAGGAGTAGCGAATAGCGAATGGACTGAACCTATTCGCTATTCGCCATCTCGCACGCTGCGAAACTCCTTCGCATCCGGTTCGAGCACGAACAGCGAGCCCTCGGCGACCCCGAAATAGGCGCCGTGCAATTCCATTTCGCCGCGCTCGACGCGGCTGCGCACGAACGGGAACGTCATCAGGTTCTCCAGTGAGCGGAAGATCGCGGCCTTCTCGATCCTGACGACGAAATCCTGCATCGTCTCGCGGTCGCGCTGTTCGACGACCTCGCCGGGCTTGATGAACATCGCCATCCAGCGGCCGATGAAATCGCCCTCCGACAGCGGGTCGATCTTGTCGATGAAGGCGCGGATGCCGCCGCACTGGGCATGGCCGAGCACGACGATATGCTGGATGCGCAGCACGTTGACGGCGTATTCCAGCGCCGCTGAGACGCCGTGGGCGCCGCCGTCGGGCTGATAGACCGGCACCAGGTTGGCGACGTTGCGCACCACGAACAGTTCGCCCGGGCCGGCATCGAAGATCACTTCCGGCGAGACGCGGGAATCGCAGCAGCCGATCACCATGACGGCGGGGGACTGGCCGCGCTCGGAAAGTTCCCGATAGCGGGTCTGTTCGGTCGGAAGCCGCTGTGAGGTGAAGGCCCGGTAGCCGTCGAGCAGATGTTGCGGGAAAGGTGCCATGGTTGCTGCCTGTGTTGGTCCATGCCTAACCATATGCCGATGACCGGAACAAGGCTTTCGGGCGGCTGCGCGAGGTGATATCGCGTGGGGTTCGACGACACCCGCAAGGAAACCAGCCCATGATCCGTCCGCGCCGCAGCCTGTTGTTCATGCCGGGATCGAACGCGCGGGCGCTGGAAAAGGCGCGCAATCTGCCCGCCGACGGTATCATCCTGGACCTTGAGGATTCGGTCGCGCCGGACGCCAAGGCCGCGGCCCGCGATCAGATCGCAAAAGCTATCGCGGCCGGCGGGTTCGGCAAGCGCGAAGTTCTGATCCGGGTCAACAGCCTGGATACGCCGTGGTGGATCGACGACGTCACCATGGCCGGCAAGGCCCGGCCGGACGGCATCCTGGTTCCCAAGGTTTCCACCGTCTCCGACCTCAATGCCATCGCAAACCGCCTGAGCGACATCAATGCCGATATGTCGATCCGGGTCTGGGCCATGCTCGAAACCGCGCGCGGGGTGCTGGATGCGGACAAAATCGCGGCGGCGTCGAGGGATTCGGAGACGAGACTCGCGGGCTTCGTGTTCGGACCCAATGATATCTCGCGCGAGACCCGCATCCGCATGCAGCCGGGCCGCGCGGCGATGATCCCGATGATCACGCATTGCATCCTGGCGACGCGCGCGCACGGGCTCGAAATCCTCGATGGCCCCTATGGCGACATCAGCAACATCGACGGCTTTGCGGTCGAATGCGCGCAGGGCCGTGATCTCGGTTTCGACGGCAAGACCC
>PNLC01000853.1 GCA_013822885.1 Bradyrhizobium sp. | reverse complement strand
GGCCGTCGAGGCGATCGACCAGGCCGCCACCGCGCTGTCCAAGAACATCTCGCCCGACCAGCAGAAGCTGCTCAGCGAGGAAATCCAGGAGCGCGTCGTCGCGATCTTCGAGGCCTGCAATTTCCAGGACCTCACCGGTCAGCGCATCAGCAAGGTGATGAACACGATGAAGTTCATCGAAAAGCACATCATCGAGATGATGGAAATCTGGGGCGGCGTCGATGCCATCAAGGCACATGCACCGCCGATCGTCGATACCCGCGAAGGCGACGCCAAGCTGCTCAACGGCCCGAAGCTCGACGGCGACGATGGTCATGCCTCGCAGAACGACATCGACGCCCTGTTCAACTGACCGGGCTGGTTAACGCAGATTAAACAAAACGCCGGCAGCGATGCCGGCGTTTTTTTGCGTCATTGCGAGCGAAACGAAGCAATCCATCTCTCGTGCCGTCATTCCGGGGCGCATCGAAGATGCGAACCCGGAATCTCGAGATTCCGGGTTCGATGCTTCGCATCGCCCCGGAATGACGGTAGATGGATTCCTCGCAATGACTGAATAGTGCCGGCTACATCACGCCCGCGGCGCGCAGCGGACGTAGACCATGTTGCCGTAACGGACCGCGGCATCCTTGTCGATGAAGCGGGTAACCAGGATGCGGCCGTCGAACGAGATGATCTCGCGATCCTGCTCGCCGGGGGTCGGGCCGGCAGGACCGATGTAATTCTTGCCGCTCGGGCTGCCCTTGAGCCGCAGTTCCTGTGGGGTGGCCTGGTCGGCCAGGTGCATGATGACGCCGCCGGACTGGCCGGCGCTGATCACGTAAGGCTGCTTGCACTGGCCGCGCGCCGCAGCTTCGGTGCGGGCACGGTCGTTGGGATTCTGGAACGAGGCGAGGCCCCAGCGGCCGACGATCTCGTCGGCGCGGATGCTGGCCGGCATCTCGGGCGCCGCGGGGGGCTCGGCGTCCGGCGCCGGATTGGACGACAGCGACGGCAGCGTGCTGCTGCACGCCCCCAGGAACATCGTCAGCGCCGACGCGATCGCCAGATTGGCAACCGTATGCGTACTTCCTGACCTGAACATCGTATTCCCCCGACCGATTCCTTGAGCCGCTCCCGTCAAGCAGCCAAGCGCAAAACTCCTGCCGGAGCAATGACCGTTAAATTACGCCGCTACTCCGATTCGGTTTCCGTGGCAGCATCCTATATTGGCCTCAAGAAGGCCTTAAGCCCCTTGTTTGCTTGACAGGATCGGCGCCAAGCCATATTTCCCGGCACCACGTTAGCACTCAAATCCCACGATTGCTAAGGGCCGAACCGTCCCGCCCGGGACGGCATCGAATACCCGGCATTCCGGCCAGTTTCAATGGCAACCAGTTCGGAAACCGAAGCCTTCCCAGAGGAACTTCAAGAGGAGACGTCATGGCGAAATCAAAATTCCGTCCGCTTCACGACCGCGTCGTGGTCAAGCGCATCGATGCCGAGGAGAAGACCAAGGGCGGCATCATCATTCCCGACAGCGCCAAGGAAAAGCCGTCGCAGGGTGAGGTCACGGCCGTGGGCCCCGGCGGCCGCGACGAGG
>PNLC01000852.1 GCA_013822885.1 Bradyrhizobium sp. | reverse complement strand
TTTCTCGTCGGGCTTGACCGGCGCGGCTCGGAGCGCGCCGGGGACGAGAGCTGCGGCAGATGTCGCGGCGAGACCTGTCAGAACCAGCCTGCGAGTAAACATGGCGCGCCTCTCCGATCGTGAATCCCACGCAGGAAAAGCTAATTCCATCGCCGCGCAAGCGAAAGCCCGAAGTTTCAGCGGGTTTTGCGAATCTGATCAGCCGCGCGGCTGGATGCCGTCGCGCACGGCGCGGAAGCGCGGAAACGCCTTGGCCCAGTTGTCGCGCGGCGACGAGCCGATGATGCGCATCGAGGTCTGCGACCCGAAGCGCAGCCATTGCACGATCGTGACCGGCGTATTTTCCTTGCCGCTGATGGCGTCGATCCGCGTCTCGTAGCCGGGCTGGCCATCGATGCGGATCGGTTCGGACATGGTGATCTTGCCGTCGCGCACGCCGGGAATCGTGCTCGCGATTTGCTGGGAAAAGCGGCCGCGATCGTCCGGCGTTGCCGGCGTCGAGCCGATCAGGCCGAGGATCATGAAGGGCGCGGCCTCGAATCCGGACTTCTCGTCGCCGTCGGAGAGAATGAGCGCTGCGCCCGGCGCCAGGGTGCGAACATTCTTGAAGCTCGAAAGCTCGCTGATCTTGAACGGCATCAGCCCGAGCTGCTCCTCGACCGGAACCTCGTTGCGGAGCACGGCGGTCTTGAACATCTGGCGCACGGCATCGTCGGTGTAGATCCTGGAGGCGTTCTCGGGCACCTGCACGGCGACGTAGCCGGAGAAGGTGGGACCGGGCAGGATCATCGAATAGCGCTTGACGGTGCCGGCGCCATCCTTGGCGTTTTCGACGGTGAAGTAGGCGAGCCCCGCCGAGGTCTCGATGGTCTCCGGCTTGATGCCGCCGGTACCGCCGGGATTGGCCTTGAAGGCATTGGCGACCTCGCCATAAGCCTCGGCGGGCAGATCCGCGATCAGGACCTTGACGCCCTGATCCTCGGTCTCGAATCCGGGAAACGTCCTGGCCTTGTTGAGGCCGACCAGCGGCGTCATGCCGACCCGGGCGCCCGGCGGGAAGACGGGGTCTGCGGCGACCGCAGACGATGTCGTACCAGCGACGAGGGCGACCGCAGCGAGGTATCGAAGTAGCTTCATGAAGGATCTACCGGGTTTGCATGGAGACCCATCCAACGGACGGCCGTGCAGCGCATAATTCAGCGCCTGGCCGGCACCTCGGGATGAGGTCGTTCAGTCGGCCCGCTTTTAGCGGTTCTGATAGCCCTGCAACAGGGCAGGGCGGGCTTCCGTTCCTCAGGGAAGCCGGCATTTCGGAGCGATTCTGCCCGTCCTCAGCGCTTTTTTTGGGCAGACCGCAGCGGCCAAATACCGCGTCCCGCGTTTGCGGGGCGGCGGTTGCGGCGCGGCTCGCGCCATCCGTCATTCCTGATTTCCTAACGTGCCAAGGGAGGGCGGATTTGATCTGCCACACGCTGATACAATCTTTCAAACGTCAGGCTTTTCAGGCCTTAAGGTTGCGTTCGGTCCTTGCGGCCCCAACCCCCCCTCCTATATGAGGCTCATCGTCGCAATATCGCGAGTATGTGTACTTT
>PNLC01000851.1 GCA_013822885.1 Bradyrhizobium sp. | reverse complement strand
ACGGCGGTTCGAAATCAGCGTGAGAGTCACCTCTAAACCGGCGCGTAACGGCGCCACCCAGGAGAGCCCAGGACATGAAGAAGACATTTGCTGCCTCGGTCGCGGTTGCAACGATTGCCGGTTCGCTCGCTGCGACGCCTGCCAGCGCGCAGCGCGGCGTTGCCGCGGGCGTGGCAGCCGGCCTGCTCGGCGGCGCCATCATTGGTGGCGCGATCGCCTCCAGCCGCCCGGCCTACGGCGGCCCGGTCTACGTGGAAGAAGCGCCCTACCCGGCGTGCCGCATGGTGCGCGAGCGCTTCTGGGATGGCTATGACTGGCGCTACCGCCGCATCGAGGTCTGCAACTGATCCGACCGATCAGCGCGCGACCTGCGCGTCTTGATTAGAAGCCCGGCCAGGAATTTGGCCGGGCTTTTTTGTTAGGTCAGCGCCCCGCACTCATCGAGCGCAGGACGCCCTCGCTCGGCCAGCAATCGACCTTGAGGCCTGCGGACTTCTGATAGGCGCCGAGCGCCGCACGGGTCTGCATGCCGGCCTTGCCGTCGAGCTTGTCCTTGTAGAGGCCGATCCGCGTCAGATGGCGTTGCATGGCTTCGACATCGGTCGAGCGCAATTGCGTCGAGGCCGACCAGGGGGTTGCGAACGGCTGCGGACTTGTCATGCGGTCGGCGAGATGGCCGACAAACAGCACATACAGGTCGGAGAAATTGTATTCCTTGATGACGAAATAGTTCTTCGTAGTCAGGAACGCCGGGCCATAGATACCCTCCACCTGCAACAGAGAGGCCGGTTGCGCCTGCTCGGCGGAACTCAGCTTCTGCCCGCGCACCGGCACGAAGCCCGCGCGCAGCCATTCGGCGATCGGCTTCGTCACCTCGGGCACGCCCATGGTGCAATCGGCATTGGCGGGCGCCTTGACCTCATAGGCCCAGCGCACGCCCGGCTGCCAGCCCTTGTTGACGAGTTGCTGTGCCGCGGAGGCCAGTGCATCGGGCACCGAATTCCAGATGTCGACGCGGCCATCGCCGTCGAGGTCGACGCCGTGCTTGTAATATTCGCCCGGCAGGAACTGCGTGAGGCCGGTTGCGCCGGCCCAGGACGAACGGAAATCCTTGCGCGCCACGGCGCCTTCGCCGAGCAGCTTCAGCGCGAGGATGAACTCGCCCCGGAATTGATCCTTGCGCCGGCCGACATAGGCCTGCGTCGCAACCACGCGTAGCGTGTCGTAAGGCAGCCGGTAGCGCCCGTAATCGGTCTCGCGGCCCCAGATCGCGAGAACGACGCTGGCTGGCACGCCGAAACGCTTTTCGATTTCGCCGAGCGCCGCGCGATGCTTCTGCATCAGCTTCTGCCCCTCGGCGGCCAGCCGCGCGATCGAGGCTTCCTTCACATAATCGGCCGGCACCTGCACGAATTCGGCCTGCGACGGCGCGCCGGTCGCGGGCCGGCCCGGCAGCAAGAGATCGGGCAATTTGTAATCCGGCTCCAGCCCGCGCGTCTCGCGATCGAACGCGGCGCGCGATACCCCGGCGGCCTGCGCCTCCGGCCACAGCGAGGCGATGAACTGGGTGAAGGCGGCGTCGGCTGCGCGCGCC
>PNLC01000850.1 GCA_013822885.1 Bradyrhizobium sp. | reverse complement strand
GCGTTGACGCCGGACTTCTGCGCAATATCGGACAGCGACACCTCGATCGAGGCGCGTTCGATCATCAACTCGCTCGCCGCGACAAGCAGCTTCTCGGCGGTGGAATTTTTGCCGCCCGCAAGCCTGGTCGGTACGCTGGTATTCAACTGATATCCCTGACAGCCGGAATCCGGGCCGCACATAAGCGCATGCCGGGGCTGACCTCAAGAGTTAATTGATTGATTGACTAAATCCCGTGAGGTCCCTTAAATCCGGCCCATCCTTCAGACCTCACCAACAACAATCAAAGGGAGAACAGACATGGCCGAGGCCTATATCGTCGCCGCCGCGCGTACCGCGGGCGGCCGCAAGGGCGGACGTCTCGCAGGCTGGCATCCGGCCGATCTCGCCGCTTCCGTGCTGGATACGCTGGTCGATCGCACCAAGGTCGATCCCGCGCAGGTCGAAGACGTCATCATGGGGTGCGTGATGCAGGCCGGCGAGCAGTCCAACAACATCGCCCGCAACGCGGTGATGGCCTCGAAGCTGCCGGAAAGCGTGCCCGCCACCTCGGTCGATCGCCAATGCGGTTCGTCGCAGCAGGCGCTGCATTTCGCCGCCCAGGCCGTGATGGCCGGCTCGATGGACATCGTGATCGCCGCCGGCGTGGAATCGATGACGCGGGTGCCGATGGGCCTCGCTTCATCGCTGCCGGCCAAGAACGGCTTTGGCCATTACAAGAGCCCGGGCATCGAGAAAAAATATCCGAACATCATGTTCAGCCAGTTCACCGGCGCGGAAATGATGGCGGAGAAATACGGGCTCTCCAAGGAACAGCTCGACACCTATTCCTATGAAAGCCACCAGCGCGCGATCGCCGCGACCCAGGGCGGCAAGTTCAAGGACGAGATCGTTCCGCTGCAGATCACGCGCGCCGACAACTCGACCGACACCCACCACATCGACGAAGGCATCCGCTTCGACGCCAGCCTCGATGGCATCAAGGGTGTCAAGCTGATCGCCGAGAACGGAAAGCACACCGCCGCCAGCGCCAGCCAGATCTGCGACGGCGCGTCCGGCGTCATGGTGGTCAACGAACGCGGCCTCAAGTCGCTCGGCGTCAAGCCGCTGGCGCGTATCCACCACCTGACCATGATGGGCGGCGATCCCGTCATCATGCTGGACGCGCCGCTGCACGCCACCAAGCGGGCGCTGGAGAAGGCCGGCATGAAGATCGACGACATCGACCTGTTCGAGGTCAACGAAGCCTTCGCGGCGGTGCCGGTAGCGTGGCTGAAGACCACCGGCGCCGATCCGGCCCGGCTCAACGTCAATGGCGGCGCCATCGCGCTCGGCCATCCGCTCGGCGGCTCCGGCACCAAGCTGATGACCACGCTGCTCAACGCGCTCAAGCAGAACAACAAGCGCTACGGCCTGCAGACCATGTGCGAAGGCGGCGGCATGGCCAACGTGACCATCGTCGAGCGGCTGTAAGAAGCATCCACAGACGCTGCGATAACAAACGGTGATAGGGGTAGGGAAGGCTTTTGGCCTCCCCTCCCTCCGAACCGTACGGGCGGTTTTCCCGCATACGGCTCTCCAGTCGCTGGTTTCCTCA
>PNLC01000849.1 GCA_013822885.1 Bradyrhizobium sp. | reverse complement strand
TGCGAGCGCCGGATCGTGCTTGACCCCTTCGGCCAGGATCTCGATCGTGCCCGTGATCACGGTGAGCATGTTGTTGAAGTCGTGGGCGATCCCGCCGGTCAGTTGCCCGACCGATTCCATTTTCTGTGCCTGGAACAATTGTTCTTCCGCGGCGCGTTTTCCCGTGATGTCCCTGACAAAGGCATTGATGATGAAGCCGTCATTGCGGCGCAGCGCCGTGAGCGACACCTCGGCGAAGAATTCGCTTCCGTCCTTGCGCAGCAGAGGCGTCTCGTAACGTCCTCCGGCGGCCTCGCCTTTGGCCTGGCTCAGGAACTGATCGATCCACAGCCGGTGACCGACCCACAGAGATTCCGGAAACAGCAGTTTCTCCACGCTGCGGCCGATGGCCTCCTCGCGCGTCCAACCCATCAACGCCTCGGCGTGCGGGCTCCAGTTGAGGACGACGCAGTTCCCATCCGTCTGGACAAAGGCGTCGAGCGCTTCTTCGATGATGGCCCGTGCCATCTTTTCGTTGTCGATCAGCGTCTGATACGCCCGCTCCTGCTCCGGCTCGCGGCGAACGTCCGCCGGCTTACGCAAACCATTGGTGATTGCGACGGCGAGCGCGATCCCGAAGACCGACGCAATCGCGCCGCCCGCGAGCGCCGCGCTGATGATCGCCGTCGACGCCGCGTGCGGAGACGTCCCGGCGACGAAATAATAGGCAAATGCGCTGACGACGCACGACGTCACCACGACCAGCACAACCATCGCGAGCGCGAGGCGGCTTGATACCGTCATAGCCTCCCCCAGTCCCGAGGCGATGGATGTGTACCCGTTTTTCAGCCGATTTCGACTGCATCGGGCAATGCTGCAGTGTCCCCACGTTGCTTACCCGAGTTCAGTTTGCGATCCCACCCCTTTCGTCCCGTAAAATTACGGAGCATTGCTCTGGCGCCAGTCACCGCAATCTCGATGTCGGCCGACTAGACGAAATGCCGGCCGGAATTGAGTTGCCGAAAACAAGGCTTCGCGATCCGTCCCGGCCGCTCCCGATTGATAGGCAAGCGAAACGTCTCCCGTACTGACGTGACGACCTTCCTTCCAGATGAAATTCGAAGGGGTAGATAACTTTTTTGCTTCACTTGCGCATCCTACTAACGACCCTCTGCGAACTGCGTCGTGTCTCGCGCAAGCACAAGCTTATGCCGGAGGTGCGGCAAATCAACCCGACGGGCAAATCGCTCAAAACTCTGTCCATCCCTTCGCGCAAAAATATTCCGCTCGCGTCGTCGGGCAAATCAGCGGCATTAATACGCGCGTCTCGCGGCGGATGAGGGGCGTTGGCCATCGTCACGAACGCGCGGTGAGATGCAGTGGACGCGAAGCGCGCGCAGACGTTCGCGCGTGGAGCGTACGGCGAAGTCGTGTGGTCCTGACGCCGCGGTGCTGGCGTCAAGTTCTTTGGGAAGCAAAGCTTCCTGAGGGGCGACGGTGGCAAAAGAGCCGTTCACCGGGGAGATCACGTTATAAGCCGTAAAGCCACTGCGCAGGGAAGGCCGGGATGCTCCCGCTGAACCTGTATGCTCGTGTGCGCGTTTTTAAGTGCGCAAATGCACACG
>PNLC01000848.1 GCA_013822885.1 Bradyrhizobium sp. | reverse complement strand
ATTACTCTGACTCAGGCGACGCTGTCGGCGACGCGGGACTAAACAACCGACTGGCGATACATTGACCCGGCAAAGTAAAAATCGACTTAATCGGTATTGTTGCTGAGAAGAGATTGCCCAGAGAGATTGCGGGTTTGGATGTACTAGGCAATATTTGCCGGGCGGGTTATTGTTTAATGGAATGGAAATTTTACGTGACTGCTGCGTTAGGTATTTGAGCCAACAGCCGGGATGAGGAAACACCCCCATGCGTTACGATGATTTCCGCCGCAGCGACCAGGTCGATGATCGTCGCGACGATAGCGGTGGCGGGGGCGGCGGCGGCGGCTTCGGCCTGCCGATGGGCGGCGGTGGGCTCGGCATCGGTACCATCATCATCCTCGGCCTCGTCGGCTACGCCTTTGGCATCGATCCGCGCGTTTTGATCGGTGGTGCCGAAATTCTCACCGGCGGCAACCAGGCGCCGACCTATCAGACCGATCGCCGTTCGGGACCGGCCAAGACCGGCGCGCCAACCGACGAGGTCGGCAGCATGATCGCCGGCATTCTCGGCGAGATCGACGACCGCTGGAGCGAGATCTTCCAGGCCAGCGGACAGAATTATACGGGGCCGCGCATCGTGCTGTTCAAGAACGCCACCAATGGCGGACGCTGCGGCATGGCGCAGTCGGCGATGGGGCCGTTCTACTGCCCGCCGGACAAGCAGATCTTCCTCGACACGGCGTTCTTCCGCGAGGTGGAGACACGTTTTCGCGGCTGCTCGGGGAGCGCGTGCAAGTTCACGACGGCCTACATCATCGCGCATGAAGCGGGGCATCATATCCAGAACCTGCTCGGCATCCTGCCGCGGGTGCAGCGGCTGCAGCAGCAGGCCGGCAGCAAGGCGGAAGCCAACGCGCTGCAGGTCAAGGTCGAACTGCAAGCCGATTGCCTCGCCGGCGTCTGGGTTAACCGCGAGGCCAAGAAGCGGCCGGGCTTCCTGGAAGAGGGCGACATCGACGCGGCCTTGCGGACGGCAACCGCGATCGGCGACGACACGTTGCAGCGGCAGGCAACGGGCAGGGTGGTGCCCGACAGCTTCACCCACGGCTCCGCGGCGCAGCGCAGGCAATGGTTCATGACCGGCTTCCAGCAGGGCACGGTGCAGGCCTGCAATACGTTTGCTCAGGGAGCGGTGCAATAATCGCGTGCCCCGGATGCTGTGCAGCGCGTTAGCGTGATCCGGGGCCCATGTTGCTCGGAAGGAATAGGTCCCGGCTCTGCGGCGCATCGCTTGCGCGCTGCACCGCCTCCGGGACGCGGGGAAAGTCGAAATGTCCTCCATCGATGAATCAAAACAATTCGTGCCGCTGAACATCGCGGTGCTGACCATCTCCGACACGCGCTCGCTGGCCGATGACAAGTCCGGCACGACGCTGGCCGACCGGTTGACCGCAGCCGGTCACCACCTGGCCGCGCGCGAGATCGTGACCGACGATGTCGAGGCTATCCGGGAGGTGATCCGGCGGTGGATTGCCGATCCCGGCGTCGATGCCGTCATCACAACCGGCGGCACCGGCTTCACCGGCCGCGACGTGACGCCGGAGGCGGTCGAGCCGCTGTTGGAAAAGCGC
>PNLC01000847.1 GCA_013822885.1 Bradyrhizobium sp. | reverse complement strand
CCTACAGCGCCGCCAAGCATGCGGTGATCGGTCTGGTACGTTCGCTGGCGCTGGAAACCGCCAAGAGCGGCGTCACCGTCAACGCCGTATGTCCCGGCTTCACCGAAACCGATCTGCTCGAAGGCTCGATCGACAACATCATCCAGAAGACCGGCCGCAGCCGCGAGCAGGCGATCGCCGAACTGTCGAAGCACAATCCGCAAGGACGCCTGGTTGCACCGTCGGAAGTGGCGGACGCCGTGCTCTGGCTGTGCGGCGAAGGCGCCGGCGCCGTCACCGGGCAGGCCATCGCCGTTGCCGGCGGAGAGGTCTGACCGATCGGTTCCGCAAACAAACAATGACAACGAGGGAGACAACATGAGCAAGCCGGCCAATCCCGTCACGCTGCCGCTGGCGGACTATTCGCCAAAGCATTTTCTGCTGGCCGTGGTCGGCGGTGTCGCCACCGTGACGCTGAACCGCCCCGAGCGAAAGAATCCGCTGACGTTCGAAAGCTACCGCGAACTCACCGATTTCTTCCGTGCCTGCGCCATGGACGACGAGGTCAAGACCATCGTCGTGTCGGGGGCGGGCGGCAATTTTTCCTCCGGCGGCGACGTGTTCGAGATCATCGGGCCCCTGGTGCAGATGGACACCAAGGGCCTTACCGCCTTCACCCGCATGACCGGCGATCTGGTCAAGGCGATGCGGGCGTGCCCGCAACCGATCATAGCCGCCGTCGAAGGCATCTGCGCCGGCGCCGGCGCGATCATCGCCATGGCCTCCGACCTCAGGCTTGCCGCGGTCGGTGCCAAGGTCGCGTTCCTGTTCAACAAGGTCGGGCTTGCCGGCTGCGATATGGGCGCCTGCGCGATCCTGCCGCGCATCATCGGCCAGTCGCGCGCCTCGGAGTTGCTCTACACCGGCCGCTTCATGACCGCGGAGGAGGGCGAGCGCTGGGGCTTCTTTGGCCGAATCGTCACGCAGGACACAGTGCTGCCGCAGGCGCAACTTCTGGCCAAACAGATTTCCGAAGGACCGACATTTGCCAACACCATGACCAAGCGTATGCTGGCGATGGAATGGGCGATGTCGGTGGAGGAGGCGATCGAGGCCGAAGCCGTTGCCCAGGCCTTGTGCATGACGACGGAAGATTTCGCCCGCGCGTTCGAGGCGTTCTCGAACAAGCGCACCCCGGCCTTTCAGGGGAACTGAAGAGGTAATCACTCCGTGCCCCGGACGCGGTGCATCACGCAGTGATGCGCCGCAGAGCCGGGGCCCATCTCACGGGGCGAGGGTGATCCATGGGTCCCCGCTCTGCGGAGCAGCGCCAGGGCGCTGCACCGCGTCGGGGACACGGGAAAGGCGAATTCGTCTGCAGCGGGCCCTCGCTACGCTGTATCCGGGGCACACGATCCTGGCCCTTGCCGGAAAATTGTTTTAGGCTTAAAGTAATTGTAGATTTGCCCTTGGCCGGCTTCGGAGGCGCGGATGAAGGTGGCGATAATCGGTGGCGGACCGGCCGGTCTCTATGCCGCGATCCTGTTGAAAAAGCAGCGGCCGAAGGCCGAGATCACGGTCCATGAGCGCAACCGCGCCAACGACACGTTCGGCTTCGGCGTGGTGTTCTCGGA
>PNLC01000846.1 GCA_013822885.1 Bradyrhizobium sp. | reverse complement strand
CACCTTGTCGGCGGCCGATGCGGGAAGCACTGAAAGCGCGGTCCAGATCAGGGCGGCGGAGATCGCTGCTGTCACTCGTATCATGGTCATCCTCCCGTTTTGCTTCGTCATTGCGAGCGAAGCGAAGCAATCCATTTTCCACTTGCGGCGCTATGGATTGCTTCGCTGCGCTCGCAATGACGTCATCTTCCTTGTCTTGTGCTACGAAGCGAAAATGAGATCCTCGCGCTGGCTGACGTGCCAGGGGATCACGAGACGTTCGATACGGTCGACGGCCCAGAACAGCACGACGCCAAGCAGCGCCAGGATCACGAGTGCCGCAAACATCGTCGGCAAGTCGAAGGTGCCGATCGAACGCTGCAGCACATAGCCGATGCCGGAATTGGAGCCGACGAACTCGCCGACCACGGCGCCGACGACCGCGAGCGTCACCGAAACTTTCAGCCCGGAGAAAATCGCCGGCATCGCATGCGGCAGGTTGACGGCGCGAAACACCTGGAAACGGCTGCCCTGCATCGCGCGGGCGAGATCGACCATGTCAGGGTCGACCGACTTGAAGCCCTGCACGGCCGACACCACCACCGGGAAAAATCCGAGCAGGAACGCCGAGATCACCTTCGGAATGATGCCGAAACCGAACCACACCACGAACAGCGGCGCGATCGCTATCTTCGGAACCGATTGGGAGAACACCAGCAGCGGGTAGACGTAGCTTTCGACCGTCTTCGATCCCGCAATCAGCATGGCGACGGGAATGCCGAACAGCGCCGACAGCAGGAACCCGCACAGGGTGGCATAGGTGGTAGGCCATGCCTGCCGCAGCAGTTCCGGCCAGTCCGTCCACAGCACCGCCACGACATCACCCGGCGCCGGGATCTGGTAGGCCGGAATCCGGAACACGCGTATGGTCAGATCCCAGGCCACCACGATGAAAATCAGGAACAGGAACGGCCGCACCCACGCAGCGTTCAGCGCTTTGGACAAGCCACTCTCGCGCCTCGGCTCCGCCACGTCCCGCTCCCTGTCTGGTCGTCTTTTCGGGGAGAAAATTAACCCGTTGGATAAATACTGGCAAGCGGGTTTTTGTGCGGTGTTTTGTCGTTCCTGCGAACGCAGGAACCCATAGCCACCGATGCAAATTGTGAGAGGAGGATCAACGACTACCGTCGAAAATCGAGAAGCCGCAGCGTATGGGTTCCTGCGTTCGCAGGAACGACAGGTTATACCGGCTGATGCGCCGGCGTTCGCGCGGTCCTCACCGCGACCTTGCCGAAATCCGCCGTCGATTTGCCGGTCAGTGCCGCCAGCACCAGCGCCACCATGTGCGCGAGGCGCTCGTCCCTCGCCTCCTTTCTCAGGAGGTCGCGGCCGAAGATCACGCTGAGCGTCGCGCTGTTGGAGAGATAGAAAAAGCACAGCCCGGCGATCGAGATATAGAGTTGCACCGGATCGACCGCGACGCGGAAATCGCCGCTTTCGACGCCGCGCCGCACCACCGTGCGGATCATCTCGACGAACGGCGAGTGCATCGATTTGACCTTGTTCGAACGCTTCAGATGGCGGGCCTTGGCGAGATTTTCGGTGTTGAGCAGCGCCAGGAATTCCGGGTTGCGC
>PNLC01000845.1 GCA_013822885.1 Bradyrhizobium sp. | reverse complement strand
GCGGGTGAGATAAGGCCGGCCCCATTTGCGCGAGCCGGTCTCCATGTAGAACCCAAAGAACGCGTCCCAGGCGTCCTCGGTGATGTCACCGCCGGTCAGATGGTGGATCGTGATTCCGGCGGCAACGGCCTCGCGCCGCTCGCGCTTGATCGCCTTGCGGTGGCGCGAATTCAGCGAGGCCAGGAAATCGTCGAACGTGCCGTAGCCATTATTGTGCCAGTGGAACTGCTGGTCGTTCCGCAGCAGGAAGCCGTGGCTGCCCAAGAACTTTGCCTCGGCTTCGCGGGCGAAGGTCACATGCACGGAGGAGGCTTCGGTGGCGTTGCACAGCGCCATCAGCCCGCTCGCCAAAGCGGTTCCGATCCGGTCGCGGTCGACGCCGTCGCGGATCAAAAGCCGCGGGCCGGTGGCGGGCGTGAACGGCACCGAGGCCTGCAGCTTCGGGTAATAGCGTCCGCCCGCGCGCTCATAGGCGTCGGCCCAGCCGCGGTCGAAGACGTATTCGCCTTGCGAGTGCGATTTCAGATAGCACGGCACGATGCCGACGATGTCGCCGTTTAGCCGGGCCAGCAGGTGCCGTGCACCCCATCCGGTGCGGGCGCAGGCCGAGCCGGAGGCTTCGGCAGCCGCAAAAAATGCATGGGAAACAAAGGGGTTATAGGCCGGATTTGCGTTGGCGCAGAAGCCGGTTCGAACCCCGTTTGAAGCCAGCGTGTCGAGATTATCGAGGCTGTCGGGGTCGCCGGCCGGATTGGCGCAGGCATCCCATTCCGCAGCATCGATGTCGCTGACGGAGGGGACGGCTTCGAGGGTGATTTCGGATGACGCCATCTAGAAAATTCAAGCCGGTCCCATGATGCGATCAGCCATCGCCATGGTGACCACCCCAAAGATCGTGCATCGGGCGCACGAGTTCAAGGTGCTCAGCGCGCATCAGGTTCCCGGCAGGAACCCCTCGAAGATCATCTGGTCGGCGTGGCGCGCGGCCTGCTGGCGCTGATCCGATGTGCGCACGGTCCACGCCAGCAGCGGCAAACCAAAGATGTTGCGGGCGATCCAGGGCGCGGCCGCGGGCAGTTCGTTGATCCAATAGGCGACGAAATGCGGCCGGCTCCAGAAGGCGTGGCGAAGCTGCGTCATGCCGTGGCGCTGTTCGGGGGAGGCTTCCGGCCACTCCTCGGCGCTGTATTCGCGCTCGGCGACGATGCCGCGGGCAAGTCCGGGGATCAGTTCGCGCAGCGCCAGCACCTGGTCGGGATCAAAGGACATGCCGACTGCAGGACCGGAATAGGAAGCCAGTACCTCGGCCATCCGCTTCACCAGCCGGCGGTCGCCGTCAAAATGGCTCTTCACCTCGATCACCAGCGGCACGCGGCCGGCGACGAGGGCACAGAGATCGCCGAGCGTCATCATCCGCTCCGTCGTGTTCTTGAACTGGATGGTCTTGAGTTCGGCGGCGGTCTTGGCGAGCAGCGCGCCGGATCCTTCGGTGAGCCGGCCGAGCGCATTGTCGTGATGCACCATCGCCTCGCCGTCGGACGAGAGCTGGATGTCGCATTCGATGGCGAAGTTGCCATCGATGGCCGCCTGCGCGGCCGCCGGCATGTTCTCGACGATGCCGCG
>PNLC01000844.1 GCA_013822885.1 Bradyrhizobium sp. | reverse complement strand
CTTGATCGAAGGGACGGTCAGCGAGTTGCCGGCCTGGTTCAGTGTGATGGCATTGTCGTTCGACATTTCGGAGACTTCGGTCATCACCCGCAGGCTGATGCGGCCTTCGGTGAGCACCACCGGAGTGAAATTGAGCGAGATGCCGAATTTCTTGTACTGGATCTGGGTCGTGCAGACCCGCGTGACGGGATCGCACGAGTAGCCGGCGGGGATCGGAAATTCTCCGCCCGCAATAAAGGTCGCGGACTCGCCGGAAATCGCCGTCAGGTTCGGCTCCGCCAGCGTCCGTACCACGCCTGCGCTCTCCATCGCGCGCATGGTCGCGGTGACGGTCGGCATGCCCTTCAGGATGCTCGAGCCGCTCAAGCCGTTTTCGGAGACCAGCGGGCGTCCGTAGGCGGTAAACGGGTTGCTGTTGTTGAAGTTCACGACCGCCGTGCCGTAATTCATGCTGGCCGAGAGATCGACGCCCATCTGTTTGATGATGTCGCGACGCACTTCCGAGACATTGACCTTGAGCATCACCTGATCGCGGCCGCGGACCGTGATCGAGTTGACGACCCGTTCGGCGCCTCCCACCAGACGGGCGGCGATCTCGCCGGCTTGCTGGGCCTCGACCGGGCTCGATACCGAGCCGGTCAGGAGCACGCTGTCGCCGATGCCCTCGATCTGGATTCCCGGCATCGACTGCCGGAAGGCGGCGCGCACGCCGTTGAGGTCGCGCTTAACCGCGATGTCGTAGGAAGCGACCTGCTGGCCGTCGGCGTCGAAAAACACGACGTTGGTCTGGCCGACCGCCGCGCCGATGATATAGGCGCGCTGGGAGGATCGAACGACCGCGTTGGCGATCTTGGGATCGGCGACCAGCACGTCCTTCACGTCGCGCGGCAGGTCGACGATCACGGACTTGCCGACGCCGAGGGCGAGGAAGCGCATCTTGACGGACGAGGCGATCGCCGACGTCGTGACGGGATCTTTATCGGACTCGGCCGCAACGACCGGCAACAGCGGTCCAAGCGTCAGCACGGCGACGGCAGGCAACAAAAGGGCGCCGGCCGCCACGGTTCGCATCGCGGACTGAATTTCCCCAAACCTCATTTCGCGTCCTTTCGGTCACTTCTGTGCCGTCGTTTGATTGGCGATCCCGTAACGAACGACGTTGAGGTCGTTTCGCTTCAGGAGCTGCTCGTCGGAATGGCTTTCAGCCACGTTGTTGACGTCAGTGATGCTGCGCAATGCGAGCGACAGGGTGCCGCCCTGGCGTGCGCGCGCCAGCGTTTCGGCCTGCTCGGGTTTCAGTTCCAGCGTTGCGGTCTTGCCGAGTAGCGTGTTGATGCCCTCTTTTTCCTTCGGGGCCTGATCGATCGCCAGCACGCGGACATTGGTGAGAATGATTTCCGCGACCACGATGTCGGGACCCTTGCTGTCCGGGTTTTTCTCGCGCCTGGACAGAATGACGTCGACGCGGTCGTTGGGCAGGATGAATCCGCCGGCGCCGGTTTCCGGCGAGATCTCGGTCGAGATCGCCCGCATGCCGGTGGGCAGGATCGCGGCCATGAAGCCGGAGCCGTTGGCCTTGACGAGCTTCTGCTCGCGGATCGGTTCACCCGCGATGAAGGGCGAGCG
>PNLC01000843.1 GCA_013822885.1 Bradyrhizobium sp. | reverse complement strand
GGCAATCCCGCCGCCAGGTCCCGTCGATGGCCATGATGCAAACATCATAGCCCCGGCTGAACGTGACCCTTTCCGTGGCCTTGCCGTCCTCGGTCATCGCTCACCGTCCTGCCATCGCGGCTATTCGTGGCGTCGCTGTTGCGGCCTGTCCCGTAGCCGCGCGTACGCCGCTCGGCCGATAGAGCCCGCGTTTGTCCGGGAACGGCTTGAACACGTCCGTCAGGCCGACAACCGTCTCCGCCGCGCCCAGCACCAGGAAGCCGTCCGTCTCCATCGTTCTCGAGAGACGGCCGAAGATATTGATCTTGGTGTCCTGATCGAAATAGATCAGTACGTTCCGGCAGAAGATGATGTCGAAGGTCCCGAGCTGGGAGAAATCGTGCAACAGATTCAGTTGCCGGTGCTGAACCATGGCGCGGATATCAGGATTGATCTGCCAAAGCTCGCCATTCTGCTTGAAATACTTGACGAGCAGTTGAATCGGAAGGCCGCGCTGGACCTCGAATTGGCTGTAGATGCCTGACTTCGATTTCTCGAGCACTTCCTGCGACAGGTCGGTCGCGACGATGTCGACCCGCCATCCGGCAAGGGCGCCACCCATCTCCTTCAGGCTCATCGCCAGCGAATACGGCTCCTGGCCGGTCGAGCCGGCGGCGCACCAGATCCGGATGCTCTTGCGTCCTGCGCGCGCCTTCAGCATCTCCGGCATGATCGAGTCGCGGAAATGTTCGAATGGTATCTTGTCGCGAAAAAAGAAGGTCTCGTTGGTGGTCATGGCTTCGACCACCTGCGCGACGATCGCGGAGGAGCCGCCCTTCATCTTCTGCACGAGTTCTTCGATCCCGGACACGCCGCGTTTGCGCGCAAGCGGAATCAAGCGACTTTCGATCAGATACTGTTTGTCTGAAGACAGGTCGAGACCTGAATGATCTTTCAGGAGCTTGCGCAGATATTCATAGTCTGGCGGGTTCACGGGATGGCCTCTCAAGGGCAAGCGTACTGGGTTTAGACCGGACTCTGTTCCGCGAGATCGATCAGGCCGACCTCGTGAAATTTCGCCGCGACGATTTCCCGGTCGAACGGCTTCATGATGTACTCGTCAGCGCCGGCATGCAGCGCACGCGAGATATGGTCCACACCGTTCTCGGTGGTGCAGAACACCACCTTGGGCCCATCCCCGCCCGGCAATCGGCGCAGATGGCCGAGGAATTCGTAACCATCCATGACGGGCATGTTCCAGTCGAGCAGGACCGCGTCGGGCATCGCGAGCCTGCACACTTCCAGCGCCTTCTCGCCGTCATCGGCTTCGGTGATCTGGAAATGCATCTCTTCCAGGATGCGGCGTGCGATCTTCCGCACGACGCCGGAATCATCGACAACAAGACATGTTTTCATTTCTTTGGCCTCCGAGCCTGACTGACGGCGCATTCCAGGCGCACTACGCTGCGAGAACTGTCTTCGGCACGATCTCGAGAACGCGATCGATGTCGAGGACGACCATGAGCTGGCCGTCGAGACGATGAACACCGCCGGCGAGCTTGGCCATGCGGGGGTCGAGATTGACGGGATTTTCCTCGCGGCCGTCATCGGCGAGCTTGAGCACCTCGCCGATCTGGTCGATCAGCAA
>PNLC01000842.1 GCA_013822885.1 Bradyrhizobium sp. | reverse complement strand
GCGACCGAGAACCGCATCGCCGCGTTGCAGCAGCTTGCGGCGCAGCTGGGCGCGCAGGGCGGAACGCTCTCTGTCAACGCCCGCGGCAACTACCCGCGCCGCAGCCCGTGGGGCGGCCGCTCGGCCTCGCGCGGTCCGTGGGGGTGATACGATGAATGTGCGCCACGTGCCCGGAATGACGGCGACGCATAACTGGCTGTCATCGTCCGCGAAGGCGGACGATCCAGTATTCCAGGGACAGCAATGTTGAACCGAGAAGCCGCGGCGTACTGGATCCCCCGCATTCGCGGGGGATGACGAGCTTTCGTGCGGTTTTGCTATCTCCCGCCGACAAGCCTCAAAACGCCGTATACCCGCCATCGATCACAAAGCAATCCGCCGTGTGATACGACGATGCCTGGCTCATGATGTAGACCGCGATGCCGCCGAAATCGCTGGGCTCGCCGAAACGACGCACCGGGATGCGCGGCATCACGTTGGCGACGAATTTCTCGTTGCCCATGATGCCGGCGGTCATGTCGCTCTTGATCCAACCCGGAAGAATCGCGTTGGCGGTGACGCCATAGCGCGCCAGTTCGACCGCGAGCGCGCGGCACAGTGCGTTCAGCGCCGCCTTGGTGCCGGCGTAGTGTTCGTTGCGGGCGGTGCCGAACAGCGAAGCCAGGCTCGAGGTCGCAACCAGCCGGCCGAACTTGTCGCCACCTTCCGCGCGCTCGGTCATGTGGCGCGCGGCGACCTGGAACACGTGGAACACGCCGTCGAGATTGGTCGCGAACATGCGCCGCCATTCTTCCTCGGTACGGTCGATGAAGGCGCGCCGTCCGCCGCCGCCGATGCCGGCATTGGCAAAGCAGCCGTCGACGCGGCCGAACGTGTCGAGCGTGGCCTTCATCGCCGCCTTGACGGAGGCGGGATCGGAGACGTCGCAGATCACGGTATCGACCTTGCCGGGACCGGCGGCCATGGTGGCGGCCGCGCTCTTGTTCTTCTCGGCGTTGCGGCCCCAGATCGAGACGTTGCAGCCCTGGGCGTTCAGTGCCTGTGCGATGCCGAGGCCGATGCCGCCATTGCCGCCGGTGATGACCGCCGTGCGGCCGGAGAGGTCAAAGATGCTCATTGGATTTTCCTTTGGGCTGTTTCCATTTGGTCAGGCGCGCGTTAAGCCGTGCGTCGAGAGATTGCCAGATGTCCAGGGCCAACCATGGACAAGGGCATCTGGAAAATCAAATATGGATCGAGACAAAAGGTCCGGTCTGCCCGCGCACCAGAATAGCGCGTAAACACAAGTCATGAGGAAACCATGCAGTTCAAACACGTCACGCTCGATTTCGACGGCTCGGTCGCCGTTCTCAAGCTCGACCATCAGGAGGTCATGAACGCGGTCTCGATGGACATGCTGGGCGGGCTTTCCGAAGCGCTCGATGCCATCGAGGAGAAGCGGGACGAGGTGCGCTGCCTGGTCCTGACCGGCGCCGGACGCGCGTTCTGCACCGGCGCCAACCTGCAGGGCCGCAACAACCAGAAGCCCGGCAAGAGCAATGCCGGCCAGTCGCTGGAAATCGGCTTTCACCCGTTCCTGCGGCGGCTCCGCCGGCTGCATTGCCCGATCGTGACGGCGGTCAACGGCCCC
>PNLC01000841.1 GCA_013822885.1 Bradyrhizobium sp. | reverse complement strand
CGTCAGTCCGGGAAGAGCACGGCGTGAGCCTGCTGCGACGCCAGTAACCGATCCCGGCAAGCTCGCTCAGATCGCTTACGGCCTGTTGCCTCGCGACGTCTTCATCTCGGTGGAGCAGCGGACGCCCGGCAACCTCGACCCTGACGAGTGGGCGATCCTGCGGCGGGTGATCGATTTGATCCAGGCGAATGCCAGGGGCGCTGAGCTGGGGCCGGTGCTGGAGACGATCGAGACCGCATTGCGGGCTGACCAGGCAAAACTCATCGAGGCTGAATGAGTGGGGCCGCCGAGGAGGCGAATCGACAGCGACCCCGTGCCGACCGCCCTGGCACCACCCGTTGCGGCCGACATGCTTCAACGAGGGAGGACCGGCGTGGTTGCTATCACCGCTTGGGGCCGCCAGTGGAGGGACGTCCACCGGCGGTCACAGTCGGCCACTTGCTCCTCGGCGTAGAGGTCGGCGACCGACACAGTTCAACGAGATGAGGTGCGATTGGTTGCTATGGCTCGAAAAGTGGGACCGCCGGCAGAGAGTCTGATCGAACCCGGCGGCCCCAGCCGACCGCGGGCATCACTGAAAAACGCGGCCGACTTAATTTAACGACGATGCGTCGAAGTGGTTGCTACAAGAGAGCCCTTACAACTGTCGGCAATATGGTCATTATGTCGACAGTTGATTTGCGCAAAGGGGGAATTTGCCAATGAATACGGTCATTCAATTGAGGGCCTCGCAGTCTGAAAAGCCGACAGTTCGCGTTGGTCGAGCCAAGAACGCGGATTATCGCCAGCGCGAGTATTTGACGGAGGGCGAGATCGCCACGTTGCTGGACACCGCCGGCAACAGTCGCAACCCGGTTCGCGATCGGCTGCTCATCCTCATGGCCTTCCGGCACGCGCTGCGGGTCAGCGAGCTGGTCGACATTCGCTGGCAGCAGATCGACCTCGATACCGCGACTATCCACATCCGCCGCGCCAAGAATGGCACGCCTGGCATCCACGGCTTGCAGGGTGACGAGCTGCGGCTGTTGCGGGCACTCCGGCGTGAGCATCCCCATGCTGACTTCGTGTTCCTGTCCGAGCGTAAGGCGCCGCTGTCTATCGACGGTGCCCAGAAGTTGATTGAGCGGCTTGGTGTGGCCGCTGAGCTGCCATTCCCGATCCATGCCCACATGCTGCGCCACGCTGCTGGATACGCCCTGGCTGGACGCGGAATCGATACCCGCACGCTACAGGCATTCATGGGCCATCGCTCGATCGCGAATACGGTTGTCTACACCGCGGTGGCTGACAAGCGGATCCGAAACATCTGGGGCAAATGAGGACTGTTGATGGGCGTCCGCCGCACTATCGGAGAGGCTAGTGCGCCAAGACTGGAGATAACATCACATGCTGTTTTTTGAGATTATCGGCTACATCATGTTAGCCGGCCTCATCCTCCTGGCGTTTATGTTTCTGATGGCTGGATTGGGCGCCGTCACGGGCAACCTTTTGGTGGCAATTCGCTCCTTGATGAGAAGGTAGAGCCTGCGAGAGACGACTCTAGCGCCGCGAAACCTGCAAGCAGGCTGAGGAAATAATACAGTTCGGGATCGTACCAATCGATGCTAATGCGGGTCTCGCGTCGAGGTGC
>PNLC01000840.1 GCA_013822885.1 Bradyrhizobium sp. | reverse complement strand
CCTCGACGCCGTGGTGCTGGTCGCCGGCGACGGCACCGTCACCGCCGCCTGGCACGGCGGCGAGCGCGACAGCGGAAGGTTTTCGGGCTGGTACGCGGCCTGGAAGGCCGGGGGTAGGTAGGCAAAGCGCCAGCGCGCCCACTATTGATCCTGTCGCGCGTCCCCATCGCTGTTCGAAAGTTCAATCCGAAATTCACCCCGTCGTCCCGGCCTTGAGCCGGGACCCATACGCCGCGGCTTATCGGTTTGGCACAGGCGTCAGATACCTCCTGTAAGCAACAACCGCCGCGGCGTATGGGTCCCTGCGTTCGCAGGGACGACCCGGAGAGTCATTGCAACGAACGGAAGCTCCGTCACCGCTGAAACAGCTTCAACACGCGCCCGTCGATCACGAGCAACGCGCTGCCGATCACGAGCGCGCCCACGATCTCGCGCGCCGAGATTTTCTCGCCCAGCACCAGTACTCCGAGCAAGATTGCCGTCACCGGGATCAGCAGCGTCACCAGCATGACGTTGGTCGCGCCGGAACGCCGCAAAATCTGAAAGAACACGATGTAGGCAAGCGCAGTGGACAGCGCGGCGAGACCGATCACGGCTGACCACGTCACAGCCCCCGGCATCGGCAGCTGCCATGGACGCTCGACGAGCCCAGCGACAGCGGTCATCATCGCGGCCGAGGCCAGCAACTGGAACGTCGCGGTGCCGAGCGGCGGCGAATTCGAAAGACAGCGCCGCGCCAGCAGCGCCGACAATCCGTAACTGAACGCGGCGGCGAGACAGAGCAGGATGCCGAGCCCCTGCCCACTCTCCCACCCGAACGCGCCGCCTTGCAAAATGATCACGCCGATCAGGCCGGCGACGACGCCTGCGATCCGCCGCACGTGCAGCTTTTCCTCGCCCGCCACCGCCATCACGACGACCGTGAACAACGGCGTCGTGGCGTTGAGGATAGAGGCCAGACCGGACGGGATATAGGTCTGGCCCATCACGACCAGCGAGAACGGCAGCACGTTGTTGAGCAGGCCGATTGCGATAAACGGCGCCCAGCCGGACAGGCTGTCCGGGAAGCGGACCTTGTAGAGCCGCAACAGCGGCAGCAGCATCAGCGCGGCCAGCGTCACGCGCAGGAACACCACCGTCAGCGGCGGCAATTCCCTCAGCACCACGCCGTTGAAAAAGAACGAGCCGCCCCACAGGACCGAGAGCAGGCCGAGCAGCGACCAGTCGCGGGCATCGATCGAAGTATCGTTTGCGGCCATGGCGGTTCATACCTGCGACCGCGCCGCTTTATTCCGCCAGGCCCGATATTCCCACCCGATTTCCGACACCGCTATTTCGGCCGCGAGACGATCTCGATCATCCGGCCTTCGTCTTCGTCCGGCATCGCTGCCTTTGCGCGGGCATAAGCTTCGACCGCGGCACGGCCGAGCAGCGGCGCATCCGCCAGCAGGCTCTCGGCCAGTTTCACCGCGTAGGCCGCGTCCTTGTGGCGAAGCGCTGATGTAAACGACGCGCCGGCGAAATCGCGCGCGACCATGCGCCTGGAGTGGCGGATGACTTGCGGGCTTGCCACCGCGCCAGTTGCCATCGCTTCGGCCACCAGATTCATGTCGAGCCCGGCCTGTTCGGCCAT
>PNLC01000839.1 GCA_013822885.1 Bradyrhizobium sp. | reverse complement strand
GCAATGCGACGGTGTGATCCTGATGTTCGAAAAGATGTTCGAGTCGCGGATGTTCTTCGTCGACAAGCTGATCTCGATGGGCGCACGCATCGTGCTGTGCGACCCGCATCGCGCGATCGTGGCGGGCCCCAGCCGGCTGCGTGGCGCGCCGATGACCTCGCCCGACATCCGCGCCGGCATGGCCATGCTGCTGGCGGCCGTCGCCGCCGAAGGCACCAGCACCATCAACAACGCCGACCAGATCGAGCGCGGTTACGAGCGCATCGAGGAACGGCTCAATGCACTCGGTGCCAAGATCACCCGTGTGCCCGCGCGAGACGGCCACTAGCCCACAAGCGGCGCCGTCACGTCCCCGCCCCCGACGGTGTTAGTCTGTTATCATGCTCGAAAAAATCGAAGCTACGCCCGTTACGCCGGCCGCCGGGGTGGTTCCCGGCCGTCATCTCGCGCTTGAGCTCTCCGAGACCCTGAAGCTGGCGGTCCCGCTCGCGCTGACGCAACTCGGCCAGATCGCGATGATGACGACTGACATCGCGATGATCGGCCGCCTCGGCAGCGAGGCCATGGCTGCGGCGGCGTTGGCGCATACCGTGTTCTTCGTCAGCTTCACCTTCGGCATGGGACTGGTATCCGCCGTGGCCCCGCTGGCGGCGCAGGCATACGGCGCGCGCAATCCGCACCTGATCCGACGGTCGCTTCGCGTCGGGCTCTGGGCGGCATTGCTGATGTCGCTGCCGATGATGGCGCTTCTGCTTCTCGGCGAACATATCCTGCTGATGCTGGGCCAGGCTCCGGCGTCGGCCCGTCTCGCACAGGAATATCTGCTGGGTCTGGCGTGGAGCATCCTGCCCGCCCTGTGGTTCATGGCCATCCGCGGCTTCATGAGCGCGGTCCACCGTCCCGAGCCGATCCTGTGGATCACCCTGGCCGCAATCCCGGCGAATGCCGCACTCGTTTATCTGTTGCTGTATGGCGCGTTCGGCCTGCCCGAACTCGGCCTGTTCGGCGTGGGCCTTGCGACTTCGATCGTCAATTTGGCCACGTTCCTGGCGGGCCTGTGGTTTGCCACGCGCCGCCGGCCGTTCCGGAAGTATCACGTGCTCGGTCATTTCTGGCGCCTCGACTGGCAGCTGATGCGCCAGCTCGTCATCATCGGCGGACCGATCTCGATTTCCTTCCTGCTTGAATACGGCTTGTTCGGCGCCGCCGGCCTGCTGATGGGCGTGATCAGCACGACGGCGCTGGCCGCGCACCAGATTGCGCTGCAGGTCGCGGCCATTCTGTTCATGATGCCGTTCGGCATCAGCATGGCCGCCACCGTCCGTGTCGGCCACGCCGTCGGCCGCGGCGATGCAGGCGGGGTCCGCCGTGCGGGATACATTGCAACCTGGCTCGGCATCGTGCTGGCCACCATTCTGACGCTCGCCGTGATCGCCAGCCGGTTCGGGATCGCGGAGGTTTTCCTTGGCGAAAGCACCGACGCGACGGCCGAACTCTCGGCGACATTGCTGCTGGTCGGTTCGACTTTCTTCATCGCCGACGCCATCCAGACCATCGCCGCCGGATCGCTGCGCGGCATGAACGACACGCGGATCCCGCTGCTGTTCGCCACCCTCAGCTACTGGCTGATCGGG
>PNLC01000838.1 GCA_013822885.1 Bradyrhizobium sp. | reverse complement strand
GGCTCGCCTTGGTGATGCCGAGCAGTACCGGCGTTCCCGTGGCGGGCTTCTTGCCCTCTTCCTTGGCCTTGACGTTGAGCGCGTCGAACTCGATCTTGTCGACCTGTTCGCCCGAGATCAGGTCGGTGTCGCCCTGGTCGGTGACTTCGATCTTCTGCAGCATCTGACGGACAATCACCTCGATGTGCTTGTCGTTGATGAGCACGCCCTGCAGCCGGTAGACCTCCTGGATTTCGTTGACCAGATAGGCAGCGAGTTCCTCGATGCCCTTGATCGCCAGGATGTCGTGCGGCGCCGGATTGCCTTCGACGATGAAATCGCCCTTTTCGACGATGTCCCCGTCCTGCAGATGGATGTGCTTGCCCTTCGGGATCAGGTACTCCCTGTTCTCCTCGGTCTTGTCCATCGGCTCGATCGAGATGCGGCGCTTGTTCTTGTAGTCGCGGCCGAAGCGGATGGTGCCCGCGATTTCCGCGATGATCGCCGCGTCCTTTGGCTTGCGGGCCTCGAACAGTTCGGCCACCCGCGGCAGACCGCCGGTGATGTCACGGGTCTTGGCGCTTTCCGTGGAGATACGCGCCAGGATGTCGCCGGCCTTGACCTTGGCACCGATGTCGACCGACAGAATGCCATCGACCGACAGCATGTAGCGGGCATCACCGCCACGGGCGAGCTTGAGCACCTTGCCGTCCTTGCCCTTGACGACGATCGCCGGACGCAGATCCGCCCCGCCCCGCGATGCGCGCCAGTCGATGACGACGCGCTTGGCGATACCGGTGGATTCGTCCAGCGTTTCCGAAATCGACTGGCCCTCGACCAGGTCCTCGAACCCGATCGTGCCCTCGACTTCGGTAAGAACCGGACGGCTGTACGGATCCCATTCCGCGATGCGCTGGCCGCGCTTGACCGTATCGCCGTCGTCGACGTGCATGCGCGCGCCGTACTGAATGCGGTGGGTCGCACGCTCGGTTCCGTCCGCATCGACGATGGCAACGACCATGTTGCGGACCATCGCGACCAGGTGGCCTTCGCTGTTCCTGGCGATGGCCTTGTTCCTGATGGTCACCTTGCCGTCGAAATTCGACTCGACGAACGACTGCTCGTTGATCTGCGCCGCGCCGCCGATGTGGAACGTGCGCATCGTCAGCTGCGTGCCGGGTTCACCGATCGACTGGGCGGCGATGACGCCGACCGCTTCACCGTGGTTGACCGGCGTGCCGCGGGCGAGATCGCGGCCGTAGCACTTGCCGCAGATGCCGTTGACGAGTTCGCAGGTCAGCGCCGAACGGATCTTCACTTCCTGGATGCCGGCCTGCTGGATGGCGTCGACATGCGTCTCCTCCATCAGCGTGCCGCGCTTGACCACGACCTTGTTGGTCGCGGGATCGCGCAGATCCTCGCCCGCGGTGCGGCCGAGAATACGCGACGCCAGCGACGCGACCACCGTGCCGGCATCGACGATGGCGCGCATCTTGATGCCGAGCTTGGTGCCGCAATCGTCCTGCGTGATGATGCAGTCCTGCGCCACGTCGACCAGGCGGCGGGTTAGGTAGCCGGAGTTCGCGGTCTTCAACGCGGTGTCCGCGAGGCCCTTGCGGGCGCCGTGGGTCGAGTTGAAGTACTCGAGCACCGACAGGCCTT
>PNLC01000837.1 GCA_013822885.1 Bradyrhizobium sp. | reverse complement strand
CCTATCGCTATGCGGCACAGGTGATGACCGAGAACATGCTGGCGCGCGACGCCGAGGAAGGCATTGGCGCCTTCATCGAAAAGCGTGAGCCGAAGTGGCGGGATGAATAGTTTTCCGTCATTGCGAGCGCAGCGAAGCAATCCATCTATCCGTTTTGCCGCGACATGGATTGCTTCGCTGCGCTCGCAATGACGCAAGAGGATAAAATGAACCACGACGCCTACGACGACAATTACATCCGCGGCATCCTCAACGGCGTGAAGTCGATCGCGATGGTCGGCGCGTCGCCGGTCAACGTGCGGCCGAGCTACTTCGCGTTCAAGTACCTGGCGCAGCGCGGCTACGACATGATCCCGGTCAATCCCGGTCACGTCGGCAAGAGCCTGCTCGGAAAGCCGTTCGTCGCCTCGCTGTCGGATATCGACCGCCCCGTCGACATGATCGACATCTTCCGCAACTCCAGCCACATCATGCCCGTGGTCGAAGAAGCTTTGAAGCTGTCGCCGCCGCCGAAGGTGATCTGGATGCAACTCGGCGCGCGCAACGACGCAGCGGCTGAGAAAGCCGAAGCCGCCGGGCTCAAGGTGGTGATGAACCGCTGCCCGAAGATCGAGTATGGACGGCTGTCGTCGGAGATTTCGTGGATGGGGGTGAATTCGCGAACGCTGAGCTCGAAGCGCGCACCCATTCCCACCCAGGGCATGCGGCTGTCGCTGGACCGGACCAGCGTCGGCGGCGGCGAGACTGCGGCATCCGACCGCGCCGCGAAGAACAAAAACGAACTTAAATAATCTGAATGCAAAATAATTGTTTCGACAAGGCGGCCTGAAGAAGTACGCCCGTTTCTGATCCAATTTGTGGTCCATCCAACTTGACGGCGCAGGCGGCTGCGATCAGCATGCCGCGCATTTTTGAACAAGCCAAACGACAGGACTCATAGAATGACCGACCGTCCCCCGGGATTTTCGACCCTTGCCGTGCATGCCGGCGCGCAGCCTGATCCGACCACCGGCGCGCGGGCGACGCCGATTTATCAAACCACATCTTTCGTTTTCAATGACGCCGATCACGCCGCTTCGCTGTTCGGCCTGCAGGCATTCGGCAACATCTATACCCGCATCGGAAATCCGACCAACGCGGTGCTCGAAGAGCGTGTCGCCGCCCTCGAAGGCGGCACCGCCGCGCTCGCGGTGGCGTCCGGACACGCCGCGCAGCTGGTCGTGCTTCAGCAATTGTTGGTGCCGGGCGACGAGATCGTCGCGGCGCGCAAGCTCTACGGCGGATCGATCAACCAGTTCACCCACGCGTTCAAGAGTTTTGGCTGGAACGTGGCGTGGGCAGATCCCGATGACATCGGCAGTTTCGAGCGCGCGATCACGCCGCACACCAAGGCGATCTTCATCGAGTCGATCGCCAACCCCGCCGGCAGCATCACCGACATCGAAGCGATCGCGGAAGTGGCCCACAAGGCCGGCGTTCCCCTGATCGTCGACAACACGCTGGCGACGCCCTACCTGATCCGCCCGATCGATCACGGCGCCGACATCGTCGTGCATTCGCTGACGAAGTTTCTCGGCGGTCACGGCAACTCGCTCGGCGGCATCATCGTCGATGCCGGCACCTTCGACTGGTCGAAGGACAACAA
>PNLC01000836.1 GCA_013822885.1 Bradyrhizobium sp. | reverse complement strand
GATCGTGTAGGCGATGAAGCAGACGGGCCGGTCGTGATCGATCGCCTCGAACGCCTCGATCATGCTGGCCATGTCGTGGCCGCCGAGGTTCGACATCAACGCCAGCAGTTCGTCGTCGCTGCGCCGGTCGATCAGTTGCGACACTTCACCCTGGTCGCCGATGTCATCCCGCAAGTGCTTGCGGAAGGCAGCGCCGCCCTGGAAACACAGCGCCGCATACATCTGGTTTGGACAATTGTCGATCCAGCGCCGCAGCGCCTCGCCGCCGGGTTCGGCGAACGCCGCCTGCATCAGGCGGCCGTACTTCACGATCACGACCTCCCAGCCGAAATTGCGGAACATGGATTCGAACTTCGCCCACAGCCCTTCCCGCACGACGGCGTCAAGGCTCTGGCGGTTGTAGTCGACCACCCACCAGGTGTTGCGCAGCCCGTGCTTCCAGCCCTCCAGCAGCGCCTCAAAAATGTTGCCCTCGTCCATCTCGGCGTCGCCGACCAGCGCGATCATCCGCCCCTCAGGGCGATTTTTCATCCAGCCATGCGCGGTGACGTAGTCCTGCACCAGCGAGGAGAACAGCGTTTGTGCCACCCCAAGGCCGACAGAGCCGGTTGAGAAATCGACGTCGTCGGCATCCTTGGTGCGCGACGGATAGGACTGCGCGCCCTTGAAGCCGCGGAAGTTTTCCAGCTTCTCACGGGTCTGGTGCCCGAACAGATACTGGATGGCGTGGAACACCGGGCTCGCATGCGGCTTCACCGCGACGCGGTCCTGCGGTCGCAGCACCGAGAAATACAGCGCCGACATGATGTTCGCCAGCGAAGCCGACGACGCCTGGTGGCCGCCGACCTTCAAGCCGTCGACATTGGTCCGGACGTGATTGGCATGATGGATCGTCCACGACGACAGCCAGAGAACTTTCCGTGCCAGCGCGGACAATAATTCAAGGCGTGCGGGCTCGATTGGCATGGCAATGCTCCAGACACGTTAAGTATGACGCAAATTGTACCGGCACTGGGGTTCCCATAAATCTCAAATTCTCGCGACATACAGCCAAATATTGGAATACCGTCCCACGATCCGGCTCCAAACCCCGAGTTTATCCCAATGCACGCCCTCGATGCCATCGACCGCAAGATCCTCGGCCTGCTGCAGTCCGACAGCCGCATGACCATGCAGGAACTCTCCGAAAAGGTCGGCCTCTCGGTGTCGCCCTGCCACCGCAGGGTGAAGCTTCTTGAAGAGCGCGGCGTCATTACCCGCTACATCGCGACCGTCGACCAGAAATCGCTCGGGCTCCATGTCAGCGTCTTCATCTCGATCAAGCTGGCGCGGCAGAAGGAAGAGGACCTCAACCGCTTTGCGAAGGCGATCTCGAAATGGGACGAGGTGCTGGAATGCTACCTGATGACCGGCAACCGCGATTATCTCTTGCGCGTCGTCGCGGCCGACCTCTCCTCGTATGAAGCGTTCCTCAAGAACAAGCTGACGCGACTCGACGGCATCGCCTCGATCGAGTCGAGTTTTGCGCTGAGCCAGGTGAAGTATTCGATCGCGCTGCCGGTGTGACACAACTCCGCGTCATTGCGAGCGAAGCGAAGCAATCCATCTCGCCGCAGGAAAAGGATGGATTGCTTCGTCGCAAGCG
>PNLC01000835.1 GCA_013822885.1 Bradyrhizobium sp. | reverse complement strand
CCCGCGCGATGACCAAACTGTTTGACGCCACCTGTGTATCAACCTCGCCGGTAATCCCTCGGACAAACCGGCGCTGCCTGATGCGTTTCACTCTACACGCGACAACGGGATCGCCAATCCCATAGTTAATTTAACCTTAACAACGCAAAGCCGCGCCCGACGCAGCCAAATCGCGTCGGCGGCATGGACGCTGCAAAGCCCCTCCTGCACAACAAACACGGGACGGCGTGTGCACGAAAGCGGGACAGATGTGTCCTGCCAAGGCCCGCCGGAGACGAGGACGAGATGAAACACCCATCCAGTCGCGAGTTCTTCGCCTATTGGGATGCCAAGCGCGGCGATGCGCGGGCGCCGGACCGCAGCGAGATTCAGCCCGATGCCGTCCGCGACCTGCTCGGCGACATCTTCGTGCTGTCCTACGACAACCAGGCCGGCTACCCGTTTCGCGTTGCCGGCACGCGGGTCAGCGCCCTGCTCGGCCGCGACCTGAAGGACGCCAGCTTCTCGGCTCTGTTTGCGCCGGACAGCCGCCGCGAGATCGAGGAACTCGTCAGCTGCGTCGCGGAGGAAATGCTGGCGGCGATCGCCGGTCTCACCGCGACCGCCGAAGACGGCACGACCGCGCATCTGGAATTGCTGCTGCTGCCGTTCAACAACCGCGCGCATGCCCCGATCAGCCTTACCGGCGTGCTGGCGCCGTTCGAAAACGATCTCGGCGCCATCAGGGATTTCAGGGTGACGTCCTGGCGTTACCTGCACCGGCCGCAAAAATTCGTTCCGCGCGCCCTGCGCAAGCTGGCGATCGCGCGCGGCTTCATGGTGTACGAGGGTCTGCGGTAATCACGGACCGCGACTTGGCCGGACACAGCCAACGCGTCCCCACGCGCACCCATGGCCGCGTCGGAGCATGCTCCAAAACGACCCACAGCAGCCGCGAAAAACAGCACCGCGAAGCATTGCCTAAATGCAAGGCGTCAGGCAGGATTCGAACTGCGACGTGGTGCCGGGCCACATCAGCCAAATGATACGCACCGAGAGCGATCTCGGGGCGGATGTTTGGCGTAACCCCGGAGATCCCGACAATGTTCAAGAAGCTGATGCTTGCCGCCGCACTCGCCGCTGCCGCGGTGGCAACGCAGGCGCACGCCGACGCCCTCGATTCCATCATGAAGTCGAAGGTGATCAAGGTCGCCGTGCCGCAGGATTTCGCACCATTCGGCTCCGCGGGCCTCGACCTCAAGCCGCAGGGCTATGACATCGACATGGCCAATCTGATCGGCAAGGAACTCGGGGTGAAGACCGAGATCATCCCGGTGACCAGCGCCAACCGCATCCCCTATCTGCAGACCAACAAGGCCGACCTCGTCATCTCCAGCCTCGGCAAGAACGAGGAGCGGGAGAAGGTGATCGACTTCTCCATCGCCTACGCGCCGTTCTTCTCCGGCGTGTTCGGCACCAAGGCGGTCGCGGTGACGAGCGCAGCCGATCTCAAGGGCAAGACCATCGGCGCCACCCGCGGCGCGATCGAGGAGCAGGCGCTGACCGCCGCAGCGCCGCCGGACGCTACCGTCAAGAGGTTCGAGGACAACAACGCCACGATTGCCGCCTTCGTGTCCGGCCAGGTCGACCTGATCGCCACCGGCAACACGGTA
>PNLC01000834.1 GCA_013822885.1 Bradyrhizobium sp. | reverse complement strand
AAGTAGACCTCGTTGAAGTCGGAATGCCCGCTGGCCTGCTTGATCGGCCGCACCTCGACGCCCGGGCTCTTCATGTCCAGGAAGAACATGGTGAGGCCCTTGTGCTTGGCGACATCAGGATCGGTACGCGTGAGCAGGATGCCGTAATCCGAGTAGTGCGCGCCCGAAGTCCAGATCTTCTGGCCGTTGATGATCCAGTCGTCGCCGTTCTTCTCGGCGCGGGTGCGCAGGCCCGCGACGTCGGAGCCGCCGGCGGGTTCGGAGAACAGCTGGCACCAGACCTTTTCGCCCGAGGCGAGCGGCGGCAGATACTCGCGCTTCTGCTCCTCGCCCGCGAACGCCATCATGGTCGGCCCGCACATGCCGTGGCCGATGATGAACACGCTGGAGAGCTTGCCGAACGGGCCCTCCTCCTGCTGCCAGATCACGCGCTCGATCGGCGACGAGCCGCGCCCGCCATACTCCTTGGGCCAATGGAGACAGGCCCAGCCGGCATCGGCCTTCTTCCTCTGCCAGGCCTTGGCCACTTCAAGGATGTTTGGGAGCGCAGAACGGCCGAGCGAGGATTTGCGAAGCTCCTCCTCGTACTGCTTCGGCGCGTTGGCTTGTATCCACGCCTTGGCCTCGGCGCGGAACGCGGCTTCCTGCGGGGTGTCGTCGAAGTTCATGAGCGTCGTCCTTCAGATCCTGCTGTCGTCCCTGCGAACGCGGGGACCCATAGCCACCGGCCTACAAAATATAACCCGCGCTTTGGCATCATCATCAAATCGAGATTTCCCGGCGTATGGGTCCCCGCGTTCGCGGGGACGACGACGGTGACGTTGCCTCAAGCCGCGTTCTTCTTGCGCATGCGGTCTATCAACTGGTCTTCCCAGTACGACAGGCTGCCGAGCGTCAGCGCGGTGGCGTTGGCGCGGCGGTAGTACATGTGGCAGTCGAACTCCCAGGTGAAACCCATGCCGCCGTGAACCTGGATGTTGTTCTTCGAACAATGCTGGAACGCCTGCGTCGCGCTGATGCGTGCGGCCGCGGCGGCTTCGGGCAATTCTCCGGCGTTGGTCGAGAGCGCCCAGGCGCCGTAATAGCAGTTCGAGCGCGCCAGCGTCGCCGAGACGTACATGTCGGCCAGGATGTGCTTCACCGCCTGGAACGAGCCGATCGGCCGGCCGAAAGCAATACGGTCGAGCGCGTAGTCGCGGCCCATTTCGAGCGCGCGATCGGAGCCGCCGACCTGCTCGAACGCGAGCAACACCGCGGCCCGGTCGAGCACCTGGCTCAGAATGCCCCAGCCTTCGCCGGCGGCGCCGAGCGGCTCGGCCTTGGCGTTCTTGAAGGTGAGTTCGGCCTGCCCCCGGGTCGGATCGACATTGGTCAACGCCCTGGCTTCGACGCCGCCCGCCTTGAGGTCGACCAGGAACAGCGAGATATCGGAATCGCGGCCGGTGGAGCCGGTGCGCGCGGCGACCACCGCGAAATCGGCAATCGTGCCATCCGGCACCGGCTTCTTGACGCCGTTGAGCGTGCCGCCGGAGGCCTGCAGCTTGATCGCCTTCGCCGACGGATTGCCGTTGCCTTCGAACAGCGCCAGCGTGCCGATCGCCTCGCCGCTCGCGACCTTCGGCAGCCACTTCTGCTTCTGCGCGTCGGAGCCTGC
>PNLC01000833.1 GCA_013822885.1 Bradyrhizobium sp. | reverse complement strand
GCTGGTGCTCGGCGGCGAGGAACGCGAGATGACCATCATGTTTTCCGACATGCGCGGCTTCACCTCGATCTCGGAGACCTACAAGAACGATCCGCAGGGCCTCACCGCGCTGATGAACCGCTTCCTTACCCCGCTCACCAACACCATTCTCGCGCGCAAGGGGTATATCGACAAATACATGGGCGACGCCATCATGGCGTTCTGGAACGCGCCGCTCGACGACAAGGGTCACGAACTCAATGCCTGCGAGGCGGCGCTCGACATGCTGGAGCGCATCGATGAGCTCAATCAGGCGCGCGAGCAGGAGGCAACGGACGAGGGGCGCCCGTTCATTCCGCTCAATGCCGGTATCGGGCTGAATACCGGCACCTGCGTGGTCGGCAACATGGGATCCGATCTCAAGTTCAATTATTCGGTGTTCGGCGACAGCGTCAATCTGGCCTCGCGGCTGGAGGGACAGTCGAAGGAGTATGGCTTCCCGATCATCGTCGGTTCGCGGACCGCGCTTGCGGTCAAGGACAGGTTCGCCATTCTCGAACTCGACTTCATCATGGTGAAGGGCAAGAAGGAGCCCGAGGTGATCTACGCCATCGCCGGCCGTGATGACACTGCGCAGTCCGGCCGCTTCCAGCGGCTGCGCAACCTGACGATCGAGATGCTCGCCTGCTATCGCAGCCGCGACTGGGACGGCGCGCTGGCCGCCATCGAGCGCGGTCGCCGGACCGATGAGGCGAATTCGCTGGAACTGCTCTACCGATTGTACGAAGCGCGGATCCGCGGCTACATCGAGAACCCGCCGCCGCAAGACTGGAACGGCGCCTTCGCGCTGCTGACGAAGTGACGCGATAACGCCTCATGCGCGGGCTTGACCCGCGCATCCTTCCGACTTCACAAGAATCTTGCGAAGGAGATGGATTGCCGGGTCGAGCCCGGCAATGACAGTGGCGCTACTCCAGCCCGATCTGCGTCAGATCCTGAAACCAGTGCTGCGCCTGCACGAACTTCTTCACCTTCGGCGACAGCGCATGCGGGTTGGTGTCGTGCACCACCCATACCAGCGTGGCGTCGTCGACGATCTGGGCGTGGGCCTGCGCCAGCAGTTCGTCCTGCTTGGCGACATCGAAGTTCTGCTTGGCCTCGTCGATCAGCGCGTCGACCTTCGGGTTCTTGTAGCCGCCCCAGTTGACGCCGACGGGTGCGATCTGGCCGGAGTGGAAGAAGCGCACGATGGCGTACAGCGGATCCGACGTGACATAGGCGATGTTGTTGGACGTAACGTTGGCGTTCATCTCGTCGGCCGCGCCCTTGCGCCATGCCGTATATAACGTCTCGAGCTCGACCACCTTGAAGTCGACCTCGATGCCGATTTCCTTGAAGCTTTGCTGCAGGAATTCGTTCATCGGCAGCGAGAGCATCTGCCCGGTGCCGCCTTGTGCAATGATGAAGGTCGTCTTCAGCGGCTTCTCCTTGGAGTAGCCGGCTTCCTGCACCAGCTTCTTCGCCGCGGCGACATCGTATTTCAGTTCGAAGGAGGGCTTGCCGAACCAGGGGCTCGACGGGTCGACCTGGCCCTTGGCGGGTTTGGCCAGCCCGTTCATCAGGCCCACCACGGCCTCACGGTCGATCGCGAGGTTGAGCGCCTTGCGCAGGCGGAT
>PNLC01000832.1 GCA_013822885.1 Bradyrhizobium sp. | reverse complement strand
CGTTGAGCGTCGCGCTGCCGGCCAGCGCCCGCGTGTAGTCGACGGCGAGAACCTTGCGCCCGCGCTCGATCAACTCGCGCAGCACCGGGCTCAGGGAATCGCTGCCCTGCTCGAAATCGCGATGCAGGTTGTGCGCCATCTCCACTTCCATGACGGTGCGGTGCATGTCGATGGCGCGGTCGAAACCCGGGCCGATCTCGACCTCGGAAATCTGTTCGCCCAGCGTTTCCACCAGTTCGGCGAACGCCTCCGCGGTCACCTTCTCGGCGTGCTTCCAGGAAGGCGAGCGGACGAAAGCAAGGCGCGGCGGCAACGGCGGCTCGCTTGCGGCCACATCGACAAAGGGCGGTTGCGCGAGCGGGCGCGTATCCGGATCCTCCTCGTCGAATCCCGCCAGAATCTGCGCGAGCAGCGCCGCATCCTCGACCGAGCGCGCGAATACGCCGACATGATCGAGCGCCCGCGACAGCAGCAGCGCGCCGCTCCGTGGAATCAGGCCATGCGTCGGCTTGAAGCCGACCACACCACAGAAGGCGGCGGGGCGGATCACGGAGCCGTTGGTCTGCGAGCCGATGGCGCCAGGCACCATCAGCGACGCGACGGCGGCGGCGGAGCCCGACGACGACCCGCCCGGCGTGTGATCCGGGTTGTGCGGGTTTCTTGTCTTGCCCGGATTGAAGTAAGCGTATTCGGTCGTCACGGTCTTGCCGAGGATCACCGCGCCTGCCGCCCGCAGTCGCGCCACAGCCGCTGCATCGCGCCGCGGCGTGCGTCCGGCCCACAGTTTCGATCCGAACTCGGTCGGCATATCGCCGGTGTCGAAGATATCCTTGATGCCCACGGGCACGCCATGCAGCGGACCTGTTGCCTTGCCCTGCTTGCGACGATCGTCGGCAGCCTCGGCTTGCCGCATCGCGTAATCGCGATCGAGAAAAGACCACGCCTCGATGTTGCCGTCGACCTCGCCGATGCACCTGAGGCAGTCGCCGACCAGGTCCGCCGAACTGAAGCGGCCGTCGCGAATGCCGGCGGCTGCCTCCGCAAGGCTGAGCGCGTTGAGGCTCATGCGCACCCTTTCAGCGTCGTGCCCAACCTGCTCACCGCGAGCCATAGAGATAGCCCGGCAGCCACAAGGCAATCCCCGGGAAGATATAGACCAGCGCCATGGTGAAGAAGACCAGGCCGACAAAGGGAAGCGCGCCGGAGAAGATGTCGGTGAGCTTCACCTCCGGCGGCGCCACGCCCTTCAGATAGAAGGCGGCCATCGCCACCGGCGGCGTGTTGAACGCAGTCTGCGTGTTCAGCGCAACCAGGATGCCGAAGAAGATCGGGTCGATGCCGTATTGCGGAAGCAGCGGCAGGAAAATCGGCACGAAGATGATGATGATCTCGGTCCATTCCAGCGGCCAGCCCAGCAGAAAGATGATCACCTGGGTCAGGATCAGGAACATGACCGGCGACAGGTTCATCGAGGCAAAGAACTGCTCGACCACCGTCTGTCCGCCCAGGAAGGCAAACACGGCAGAGAACGTCCACGAACCGATGAACAGGTAGCAGACCATCGCGGTGGCGCGCACGGTCAGATACACCGATTCGCGCATCATCGTGAAGTTGAGCGACCGATAGGCGGCGGCCAGCACGATGCTCATGAGGGCGCCTATCGCGGCGG
>PNLC01000831.1 GCA_013822885.1 Bradyrhizobium sp. | reverse complement strand
ACGGGGATCGACGATGAATTTTTCGATGAAGACGCGGTCGTCGCCGAACGAGGATTTGGCCTCGGCCTTGGCGAGGTTGAAGCCTTCGGCGACCTCGGCCTTCGAATGCGCGATCCGCATGCCCTTGCCGCCGCCGCCGGCGGAGGCCTTGATCATTACGGGATAGCCGATCTCGTCGGCGATCTTCACTGCGTGCTTTTCGTCCTCGATGACGCCGAGATGCCCCGGCACCGTCGAGACCTTGGCCTTGGCGGCGGCCTTCTTGGATTCGATCTTGTCGCCCATCGCGGCGATGGCGCCCGGATTGGGGCCGATGAAGACGATGCCGGCGGCCTCCAACGCGCGCGGAAACGCCTCGCGTTCGGACAGGAAGCCGTAGCCGGGATGCACCGCCTGCGCGCCGGTCTTGCGGCAGGCTTCGACGATCTTGTCGATCAACAGATAACTCTCGGCCGCGGCCGGCGGGCCGATCAGGACGGCCTCGTCGGCCATCTCGACGTGCAGCGAATCGCGGTCGGCCTCGGAATACACCGCTACCGTTTCGATCCCCATCCGGCGCGCAGTCTTGATGACCCGGCAGGCGATCTCGCCGCGATTTGCGATCAGAATTCTTTTGAACATGTTCTTCTTGCTTGAGCTTTGGGCAGGATCCTCACCCGCAATGTGACATGCGGGAACGCGTGTAACAAACCCGTGGTACAGCAAAAAACGGTGGAGGCAACGGTCTCGTGGCCGCGGGCTGACCGGACGGCGGCCGTTCACCCCGAATAAGTGTTGAATCGGCCTCGCGCATAGGCGTGGCTGACCGCCTTCATCAGTTCGCCGACTTCGGTTTCCAGATACTCGTTGGCAACGATCAGCGCGCGAATGGTCGCCCTCATATCGCCGCCGCAGGCCGAAATGGCCTGATCAACCGCGGATTCCAGCTCACCCGTCTCTTCGGGTTTCGGCTGTGAAGAGAACGACATGAGTAAATTCCAATTCGGTGATGGCCTATGTTCTCTTTTTGTTCTATTGAAGTCAACACATCGTTCGACGCTATCGGGACATTCGCAACGGTGTTTTCCCCACCGTGGTGACTTCTCGCCGTTCCAGGCCAGCAATTTGGTTCAATCACGCAGGCTTATGATAGAAGGCGCTCGCGGATGCGGAATTCATTTGAAGTGAAACAGATGCGGTCACGTATTTTCCTGCTTGCGGCGCTGTTATCGACATTGCTCCCGGTTACCCAGAGCTCGGCTGCTACCGCCATCGTCCGCGACGGCGGCACGCTGCAGTTGGGCAACGTCACCTACCGGCTCGACGGGGTGGATGCGCCGGCGTTCGACCAGCTTTGCATCGACGAGCACGCCGACGTCTGGACCTGCGGCATCGAGGCCCGCGACCAGTTGGCGAAACTGATCGGCAATCGCGAGGTGCGCTGCGACGATCTCGGGGCGGACCCCACCTACAAGAAGCGGCGTATCGGCGCCTGCGGGATCGAGGGCGAGACGACGAGCCTGAGCCGGATGATCATCCGCAGCGGATTTGGCCTCAACGTCGACGCGTCCGCCACCGGCCGCTTCCAGGCCGACCAGGCGCGCGCCCAGGAAGATCGCCAGGGACTCTGGAAAGGCTGCTTCATGGCGCCGCAAGAGTTCCGCTTGGGAAAAAAGGACAGCGCCCTGGTT
>PNLC01000830.1 GCA_013822885.1 Bradyrhizobium sp. | reverse complement strand
CGGTGGAAACGCCTCAGCAGATCGCCCACTATCTCGGCATCACGCCGACCTGGGTCGACGGCACCTCCGTCGGCGGCTGCTCGTTCATGCTGCATGTCCGCCACGCGGCGGCGGCGATCGAGGCCGGCCTCTGCAAGACCGTGCTGATCACGCATGCCGAAAGCGGCAAGTCGATGATCGGCAAACTGCCGCGCTCGACGCCGCCAGACAGCCTCAACGGCCAATTCGAGTCGCCGTTCGGCGTCTATGGCCCGCCCAGCATGTTCCCGATCCCCGTGCTGCGCTACATGAAGACCTACGGCATCACCCATGAGCAGATCGCCATGGTCGCCGTGGTGCAGCGGGAATGGGCCGCGAAGAATCCGCGCGCCACCATGAAGGCGCCGATCACGGTCGAGGACGTGCTGAATTCGCGGATGATCGCCTATCCGTTCCGCATCCTGCAATGCTGCCTCGTCACCGACGGCGGCGGCGCGCTGATCCTGACCTCGGCCGACCGCGCCAAGGACTTTCCAAACAAACCGGTCTATATCCTTGGCACCGGCGAGAGCGTGGAAACGCCGATGGTCAGCCAGATGGAGACGTTCAACTCCTCGCGCGCCTTCAAGGTCGCAGGTCCCACCGCATTCCGCGAAGCCGGCATCACCCACAAGGACGTCGACCACCTGATGATCTACGACGCCTTCGCGCATCTTCCGCTGTTCGGGCTCGGCGATCTCGGCTTCATGCCGCACGAGGAGACCGGCAAGTTCATCGCCGACGGCAACACCCGCGCCGGCGGCAAGCTGCCGCTCAACACCAACGGCGGCGGGCTCAGCTACATGCATTCCGGAATGTACGGCATGTACGCGCTGCAGGAGAGCGTGCGGCAGATGCGCGGCATCGCGCCGGCGCAGGTCAAGGATGCGAAGATTTCGGTCTGCCACGGCGTCGGCGGCATGTTCGCGGCGAGCGGCACGATCATCTTTACGAACGAGAAGTAATCACCCTTCGTCATTCCGGGGCGCGCAAAGCGTGAACCCGGAATCTCGAGATTCCGGGTCTGGTGCTAGCGCACCATCCCGGAATGACGGAGGACAACAGGAGAACTCCCATGGCAAAATCACTGCAAGACAAAGTCATCATCGTCACCGGCGCTGGCCGCGGCATCGGGCGCGAGATCGCGCTGCTCTGCGCCGCCGAAGGCGCCAAGGTCGTGGTCAACGATCCCGGCGTCGCCGCCGACGGCGCCGGTTCGAGCGCCGCGCCCGCCGAGGAAGTAGTCGAGGAAATCAAGAAGCGCGGCGGCATCGCGGTCCCCAACTTCGAGTCGGTGGCGGAAGCGATCCCCGCGAGCAAGATCGTCAAGACCGCGACGGATCATTTCGGCCGGCTCGACGGCGTGGTCAACAATGCCGGCATCCTGCGCGACATGATCTTCCACAAGATGAGCGTGGAAGCCTTCGAGGCCGTCATCAAGGTGCACCTGATGGGCTCGTTCTACGTCTCGCACGCCGCGGCACGGATCTACCGGGAACAGGAGAGCGGCTCCTTCGTGCACTTTACCTCGACCTCGGGCCTGATCGGCAATTTCGGCCAGGCCAACTACGCCGCCGCCAAGCTCGGTATCGTCGGCCTGTCGAAGTCGATCGCGCTCGACATGGGCCGCTTCAACGTGCGCTCGAACTGCGTCTCGCCG
>PNLC01000829.1 GCA_013822885.1 Bradyrhizobium sp. | reverse complement strand
TATCTGTCGCTGCTCGGCGGCGTCTGCATGTCGTTCTACGATTGGTATTGCGACCTGCCGCCGGCCTCGCCGCAGACCTGGGGCGAGCAGACCGACGTTCCCGAAAGCGCCGACTGGTACAATTCCGGCTTCCTGATCCTGTGGGGGTCGAACGTCCCGCAGACCCGCACGCCCGATGCGCACTTCTATACGGAGGTCCGCTACAAGGGCGCCAAGAGCGTGGTGATCTGCCCGGACTATTCCGAAGCCTCGAAATTCGCCGATCTCTGGGTGTCGCCGAAGCAGGGCACCGACGCGGCGCTGGCAATGGCGATGGGCCATGTCATCCTGAAGGAATTCCACGTCGACCGTCAGGCCAAGTATTTCAACGACTATGTGCGCCAGTATACGGACATGCCGATGCTGGTGCGGCTGGTGAAGCAGGGTGACCACTATGTCCCGGAACGTTTCCTGCGCGCGTCGGACTTCGTCAAGGGAATGGGCGAGGACAATAATCCGGAATGGAAGACCGTCGCCTATGACGAGACCTCCGGCGAGATCGTCGTGCCCAAGGGCTCGGTGGGCTTCCGCTGGGGCGAGAAGGGCAAGTGGAGCCTCGAAGAAAAGGCATCCGGCAATCAGGAGACAAGGCTCCGGCTGTCGCTGAGCGATATCAAGGACGGCACGTCGTCGGTCGGCTTCCCGTATTTCGGCAACCGCGAGCACGATCATTTCGCAGGCACCGATCACCCCGACGTGCTCAAGCGCAACGTCCCGACCAAGACGTTGCAGCTCGCCGACGGCGAAACGGTGGTGGCTTCGGTGTTCGATCTGTTCCTCGCCAATTACGGCGTCGACCGCGGGTTCGGCGGCGAGAACATCGGCAAGACCTACGATGATCTGGAGCCATATACGCCGGCCTGGGCGGAAAAGATCAGCGGCGTGCCGCGCGATCAGATCATCACGGTGGCGCGCGAGTTCGCGCTCAACGCCGAGAAGACCGGCGGCCGCTCGATGGTCATCCTCGGCGCCGGATTGAACCACTGGTACCACATGGACATGAACTACCGCGGCATCATCAACATGCTGGTGATGTGCGGCTGTATCGGGCAATCCGGCGGCGGCTGGTCGCACTATGTGGGCCAGGAAAAGCTGCGGCCGCAATCCGGCTGGACACCGCTGGCATTCGCTCTCGACTGGGGTCGTCCGCCCCGGCAGATGAACTCGACGTCCGCGTTCTACGCCCATACCGACCAGTGGCGTTACGAGACGCTCGACGTCAGCGAGATCCTGTCGCCCACGGCGCCTGCAGGTCCCTGGGACGGCGCCCTGATTGACTACAATGTGCGCGCCGAACGGATGGGCTGGTTGCCGTCGGCGCCGCAACTGCAGACCAATCCGCTCGAAGTATCGAAGCAGGCCGCGGCGGCTGGGATGGAGGCCAAGGACTACGTCGCCAAGTCGCTGAAGTCGGGCGCTCTGCAATTATCCTGCGAGGATCCCGATGATCCGAGGAACTGGCCACGCAACCTGTTCGTGTGGCGCTCGAACCTGTTGGGCGCCTCGGGCAAGGGCCACGAATACTTCCTCAAGCATCTGCTCGGCACCAAGCACGGCGTGATGGGCAAGGACCTCGGCGAGCACGGCCTGAAGAAGCCTCTCGATGTGAAATGGCACGAGGAAGCGCCGGAAGGAAAGCTGGACC
>PNLC01000828.1 GCA_013822885.1 Bradyrhizobium sp. | reverse complement strand
CACCTTGAACTCGGTGTCCTCGTTGCGGCGGGAGATTTCCAGAAGCTGGTTGCGGGTAAGCACCAGCTCGGAGACCATCGTCATCAGGTGTTCGAGCGTGTCGACATTGACGCGGATCGACTGGTTGGCAATCTTGTCGGCTTCCTGGACGTCGGGCTCGCCGGCAACGGCGGCCTTGCGCGCGGGCTTTGCCTTGGCTTCCTTTGCCGCCGGTGGCGCTGGCGCGGCTTCCGGCGCGGGCGCGGCCTGTGTGGCGGCTGGGGCCGGCGCGGGCTTTGGCGCAGTCGCAGGCTTGGGAGCGGCTTCGGCCTCGGTTTCGCGGAAGGCACGTTCGAGGTCGTCGAGCGAGACTTCGCCGGGACGCAGCGGGCGTTCCAGCACCTGCTCGACCAGCGAGCCCTTGGCTACGTCCTTGGAAACTTCCTGTGTCATCGCGGCTGCAACCGGCGGTGCGGCCACCTCAGGCGCAGCTTCGACCGGCGCCTCGGGGTCATGGCTGCCGCCCTCGGCCATCTCGTGCAGCTTCTCGATCAGGTCTTCGTCGGAGCCCTCGGGCTCGGTCTCGGTCGCCTCGAGGCCGCCCAGGATCTCCTTGATGCGATCGATCGAGGACAGGATCAGCGTCACGGCTTCGGCCTTGACCGGCATGCCGTCGCGGAACTTGCCCATCAACGTTTCGCCGGCGTGGGCCAGCGCTTCCAGCCGCGGCAGCCCCAGGAAGCCGCAGGTGCCCTTGATGGTGTGGACCAGGCGGAAGATGTTATCCAGAATCTTCGCGTCGCCCGGGTCCTGCTCGAACCGCACCAACTGATTGTCGACCGTGTCCAGGCTCTCGTTGGTCTCCGTTAGGAATTCCCGCAACAGATCGTCCATGTGAGCTCGCCTTCCCAAGAAGTTCAGAAATGCCGGTCGTCTCTCAGGCATAACCTTTCGGGTTTCACAGCCACGTTAATTTCACGGTCCGTGCTAATACGGATAAGGTGAATAATGTCGATACGCGCTGTCGCACTGGCGCGATCGAGGCGCCAGGCGAACGCGGCAACGCCAGCCCCTAGACCTTCATGGTCAGGGGTTAACGTCGCGGCTGTCGGGTTCATGAAGGCGCGCGGCGGAGATCGAAGCGTTCAGGCAGCGAGCAGCGCGTCTTCGCGCTTCACCAGCTTCCGGATTTCCTTGAGCGCCTTGTAGAGCGCGCCTGCCGAGACATGGTTGTTGGCGGCGTCAATCGTGAGGCGGTCACCTGGACAGGCGTCGCGCAGCGCGCGCAGGAAGCCTTGATACGCGGTCCTGTAGCGCGGAATGTCGTTCTTCAGATACATGGTCTGAACGCAGAGATAGAGACGCTTGGCCGGCGTATTGGCGGTCTCGGGCGTGATGGTATCTCTTTCGCGGAGGATTGGCGCGTCGCCGTCGATCAGGAACGAGGTGCGCGTGCCGGAATTGACGAGAACGGTTTCACCGATCACGATTCTTTCAAACGGCTTCAGTTCGACCCGTAGTGGCACTGTCGTCTCCCGTCCGAAGACGCGCGCGAGCCCAGGAGCTCACGACCTTCGCGAAACATCGTTCACATGAATGCACGGCAATACGCGCCGCCATCCGGTTTTCAGGAATTCAGTTCGAAGGTGGCGGCGGGGTTTTCCCCGCCGCCTTGATCGTTGAGATCGCCGTCCCGCTTAGCGGAGCAGCTGG
>PNLC01000827.1 GCA_013822885.1 Bradyrhizobium sp. | reverse complement strand
CCGGATGCATGTTCGACGCTGGCATAGCCGCGGATGTAACCCTCGGACTTCAGCACTTCGAGCACGCTGGCGCGCATCTTCGAGCCCGGCGTCGAGACCTTGGACTTCGCACGCATCTGCGCGTTGCGGATGCGGGTGATGAGATCGGAGATCGGATCGTGCGTTGACATGGTTCCGACCCTCCTTACCAGCTCGACTTCACGAGCCCGGGAACCAGGCCTTTGGAGCCGAGTTCACGCAGCGCGATGCGGGAAAGCTTGTTCTTGCGGTAATTCGAGCGCGGGCGGCCGGTCAGTTCGCAGCGGTTGCGAATCCGGGTGGCCGAAGAATTGCGCGGCATCTCGGCAAGCTTCAGCGTCGCGGCAAACCGCTCTTCCATCGGCTTGGTCTTGTCGGCGATGATCGCCTTCAGCTTCGCGCGCTGAGGGGCGGCGTTCTTGGTCATCCGCTTGCGCCGGTTGTTCTTCTCGATCGAACTCTTCTTTGCCATGCTTGGCTCCTGGGTTTCCGCGTTTGAGAGGCTCTAGCTGCGTCTCACTGCCGGAACGGGAAATTGAATGCGGTCAACAAGGCCCGCGCCTCGTCGTCGGTACGCGCCGTGGTGCAAACCGTGATGTCCATGCCGCGGGCTTCCGAAACCTTGTCGAAATCGATTTCGGGGAAAATGATGTGCTCCTTGAGGCCCAGCGAGTAGTTGCCGCGGCCGTCGAAGCTCTTCGGATTGAGGCCACGGAAGTCGCGCACGCGCGGCAGGGCCACGTTCACGAGGCGATCGATGAACTCGTACATCTTGGCCTTGCGCAGCGTGACCTTGCAGCCGATCGGCTGGTTCTCACGCAGCTTGAAGGTCGCGATCGCGATCCGCGAATAAGTCACGACCGCCTTCTGGCCGGCGATCTGCGTCAGTTCGGCCGCCGCGGTCTCGGCCTTCTTGCGGTCGTTCACGGCATCGCCGACGCCCATATTGAGCACGACCTTGTCCAGGCGCGGCACCTGCATGACGTTGGCATAGCCGAACTGTTCGGTCAGCTTGCCGCGGATTTCCTTGTCGAACTGCGCGCGCAGGCGCGGCACGTAAGCGGTATCAGCCATCGATCTCTGCTCCCGAGCTCTTGGCAATGCGTACCTTCTTGCCATCAGCCTGAATCTTGAAGCCCACGCGGGTCGGCTTGCCGTCCTTGCCGACATAGGCGATGTTGGACAGGTGGATCGGCGACTCCTTGGAGATGATGCCGCCTTCCTGGTTCTGGGTCTGCTTCTGGTGGCGCTTCACCATGTTGACGCCGCGCACCAGCGCCTTGTTATCGGCGGGACGGACCTCGAATACCTCGCCGGTACGGCCCTTGTCGCGGCCGTTCAGCACGATGACCTTGTCACCTTTCCGGATCTTGGCAGCCATCACAGCACCTCCGGCGCGAGCGAAATGATCTTCATGTGGTTCTTGGCGCGCAGCTCGCGCGGCACCGGCCCGAAGATACGGGTGCCGACCGGCTCCGACTGGTTGTTGATCAAGACGGCGGCGTTGCGGTCGAAGCGGATGACCGAGCCGTCGGCGCGGCGGATGTCCTTGCGGACCCGCACCACGACGGCCTTCATCACGTCGCCCTTCTTCACCTTCCCGCGCGGGATGGCTTCCTTGATCGACACGACGATAACGTCGCCCACGGTGGCATAGCGGCGCTTGGAGCCCCCCA
>PNLC01000826.1 GCA_013822885.1 Bradyrhizobium sp. | reverse complement strand
CGGGCTTTGCGGTCGGCGGGCTGTTCTACACCATGACGGTATCGCGGTTTCTGCCGAGGATCGGCGTCAACGGGATGATGATCACGGGTGGCGCGCTGGTCGGCGTGCAACTCGTCGCGATGGCGATGGGACCGGGGTGGATACTGCAAACGCTCGGCCTGATCTTCATGGGCTGGGGTTTCTACATGATTCACGGCAGCCTTCAGGTGTTCTCCAGCGAATTGTCGGCGGAAGCCCGCGCCTCCGCGCTGTCGCTGCACGCGTTCTTCTTCTTCATGGGCCAGACCATCGGTCCGATCGCCTATGGCTTCGGGATTCAGCACGCCGGCAAGGTGCCGACCTTGCTGACATCAGCGGCGATCATGATCGCGCTCGGTTTTGTCTGCGCAAAGCTGCTGCGCCAGACCCGGCCGGCGGATGCGGCCGTAACGTAGCCGTAAGGCCAGCGTCAGCATGACGCACATCTGCCGGGTGTGGCCGGGTGCACAGGAGCAAGGCAGGTAGCCGCCGATGGCATGCGGATTGCTTCGATTTTCACCATTTACATGGTGATGATGTGGACGCCCAAGTTAGCCGCCCGGCCAAAACCAGTTTCGCCCCCGTAAACACCGGCTATGCCAACGAGCCGCCGCTGCAGCGCTTTCTGAGCGCATGCTACGAGGAATTCAGATCGGATGATTCCGGCGCGGTCGCCGATTACATCCCGGAGCTGAGGCGCGCCAACCCCGCGCATTTCGGCGTCGGCCTCGTGACCATCGACGGCCACGTCTACGAGGTCGGCGATAGCCGGGTACCGTTCACCATCCAGTCGGTCTCCAAGGCCTTCGTGTTTGCGCTCGCGCTCGACATGGTCGGTGAGGAGCGGGTGGCGGCCGCCATTGGGGTCGAGCCGAGCGGCGAGGCGTTCAATTCGATCCGGCTCACCAACGACAACCGGCCGTTCAACCCGATGGTCAATGCCGGCGCGATCGCCTGTTCCGGATTGATCCATCAGGCCGCTGGCGCATCCGCGTTCGAGCGCATTCGCGAGAAGCTCAGCCTGTTTGCCGGGCGCGAGCTTGATGTCGACGACGCCGTGCACGCCTCGGAGACGCTCACCGGCAACCGCAATCGCGCAATTGCCTGGCTGCTGCGCAATTACCTGGTGCTGCAGGACGACGTCGATGCCGTTCTCGATACCTACTTCAGGCAGTGCGCCATCCTAGTCACCGCGCGCGATCTCGCTGTGATGGCCGCGACGCTTGCCAATCGCGGCGTCAATCCGGTGACGGGGGTTCAGGTCATTTCACCCAACATCGTCGCCCGCACGCTCTCGGTCATGACGAGTTCGGGCATGTACGACTATGCGGGGGAGTGGATCTATCGCGTCGGCATTCCCGCCAAGAGCGGCGTCGGCGGCGGCATCGTCGCAGCGCTTCCCTCGCAACTGGGGCTCGGCACCTTCTCGCCGTGCCTCGACAGCCATGGCAACAGCGTGCGCGGCTTGAAGGTGTGCGAAGCGCTGTCGGGCCGCTTCGACCTGCACATGCTCAACCGAAGCGCAGATGTCCGCACCTGCGTCATCGCCGACTACGACATCTTCGGCATCTCGTCGCGCCGCAGCCGGCAGCCGCACGAGCAGCAGATTCTCGACGATCGCCACAGCGACATCAGGGTGATCGAACTGGTCGGCGCGCTGAATTTTGCGACGATCGATT
>PNLC01000825.1 GCA_013822885.1 Bradyrhizobium sp. | reverse complement strand
TATAGGCGTGTTTCATGGATTATTTCCTCCCATTTGCGCAAGACTCATCGGTCTGCGGGCGCGCGCTCAGGCTCGTTGGCGGGCAATGTAGACGCGAGGGCAGGGCTTGTACAAGCGCGGGCGGAGCGATGCGATTTTCCGCCTCGTGGCAAGCGGTATTGCAAAACCCTCAAGCGAGACGCCGCATTCGCGGCGCCTCGGGACGAGGTCTGATGGCTTACGACGCCATCCGGTGCATCGCGCAGATCTTGTTGCCGTCGAGATCGCGCAGGTAGGCGAGATAGAGTTTGCCGGCGGGCCCTTCGCGAACGCCCGGCGGCTCTTCGCAGGTCGTGCCACCGTTGGCGAGGCCGGCCGCGTGGAATGCATCGGCCTGCTCGGGCGAGTTGGCCAGGAAGCCGATCGTGCCGCCATTGGCTGGGGTCGCAGGCTGGCCGTTGATCGGCTTCGACACCGAGAAGGTTCCGGTCTTGGTGAAGTAGAAAATGCGGTGGCGGTCTACCTTGGCTGGCCGCACCTCTAGCGTGCCGAGCAGGGCGTCATAGAACGCCTTGGCCTTATCGAGGTCGTTGGTGCCGATCATCACATGCGAAAACATTGGTAATATCCTCCCGGTTCTTGAAAACGAACAGTGTTTTTCTCTGGCGCCGTCCGTTGCGAGAATAATGTAGACGGCGGCAGCGGGGGAGGACAAGCAGGCGAACGGCGGAGGTGACAGTGCCGGCGGTACCGGCCGGCGTCGGCGTTGCGCTCCCGGAGGCCGGGCGTCCGGATTACGGCTCGGTAATCCGGTTTCTCCGGCAAACGCGGCGCCTCGACGCACCCCGGCATCTTGAAGGCCGGCCGGGTCAGTTCCTACCTCTGGGATACCAGCCGCGGCGTTTCTGCCCGGGGGCAAGGAGACGACAATGAGCTATCTGAAGACTGCCATTCTGTTGGCCGGTCTCACCGGCCTCTTCATGGGCGTCGGCTATCTGATCGGCGGCGCCAGCGGTGCCCTGATCGCGCTCGTGATCGCCGCCGCGACCAACCTGTTTGCCTACTGGAATTCGGACCGCATGGTGCTGTCGATGTACGGCGCCCATGAGGTTGACCAGCGCACGGCGCCGGACCTCTTCAATCTCGTGGCCGAACTTGCCGGCCGCGCCGGCCTGCCGATGCCGCGGGTGTTCATCATGGATGAGGAGCAGCCCAACGCGTTTGCGACCGGGCGCAATCCGCAGAACGCGGCGGTTGCCGTCACCAGAGGCCTGATGCATTCGCTCAGCCGCGAGGAACTCGCCGGCGTGATTGCGCACGAACTCGCGCACATCAAGAACCACGACACGCTGCTGATGACCATCACGGCGACGATAGCCGGCGCGATCTCGATGGTGGCGCAGTTCGGCATGTTCTTTGGCGGCAACCGCAACAGCAATAACGGGCTCGGTGTCATCGGCTCGATCGCGCTGATGATCCTGGCGCCGCTCGGCGCGATGCTGGTGCAGATGGCGATCAGCCGGACCCGCGAATACGCCGCCGACGACCTCGGCGCGCGCATCTGCGGCCAGCCGATGTGGCTGGCGTCCGCGCTGGCCAAGATCGCCAACGCCGCGCACCAGGTGCCGAACCCGGAAGCGGAGCGCAATCCGGCAACGGCGCACATGTTCATCATCAACCCGCTGTCGGGTCACGGCGTCGACAATCTGTTCACGACGCACCCC
>PNLC01000824.1 GCA_013822885.1 Bradyrhizobium sp. | reverse complement strand
AACAGCCCGGCCGAGCCGTTGAGGTCGGAGGGCCGCAACTCGCGCAGGTAAGTCTGGAACAGATCGGTGACGCGCGGCAGGTTGGGCTTGATGGCCTCGACCTCCTTGCCTTCCTTGATCTCGAGCACGACCTTGACGCGGAGATATTGCACGCGCTCGCCGGGCGCGCCGACCAGGTTGACCATCATGTCGGGCACTTCGAGGAACGACGACGGCTTCGGCGGCGGCGCTTCGGCGTGCTTCTCCTCGCCGTGGCCGCGCATCATGAAGAGCCACGCCCCCCCACCGGCGCCGAGGATGGCGACGAAGCCCGCAGCCGCAATGAGCAGCTTGAGCTTGCCCTTTTTCGCCGGTGCGGCTTCGCCATCGCCCGCGCCTTCCGCCTGCTCGTTATCAGCCATTGCCCCGCCCGATTCCGATCTGGAACGAACGCGGTTGCCACCAGCCTGGGTAACAGAGCCCCCACAACGCGAAACAAAAGCCGCCAGCGCACACGCGCCCTCTATAGGTGCAACGCTAGGGTAGTAATGGTTAACGGAACCTTTCCGTTTACGTCCAACTAGGAAAAATCTGCCGGGCAAACATGGTCAACAAGACCTTTCTGCCGCCCGTGCCGCGCATCGAAAAATACCTACCCCATTGAGAAACAACCACTTCCCGACTTGGCACGGCTTTCGCTGAGTAGATTGCGACCGGAAGGCTTGGGAGAGCCCGAAGGTCACGGGATCCGGACGACGAGCTTGGGAGAGCTTGGCCTCGGATCGATCAAGGGGAGAACCACCGATGGAGAATACGCTTCTCGTCGGACTGTCGCGGCAGATCACGCTGGAACGGCAACTGGATGTCGTTGCCAACAACGTCGCCAACGTCAACACGACCGGCTTCAAGGCCGACCGGTCGCTGTTCGAGGAATATCTGCGCTCGGGCGCGCGTGAAGACAATTTCGTTCCCTCCGATCGCCGCGTCTCCTTTGTGCAGGATCGCGCGACCTTCCACGATTTCTCGGCCGGTCCCTCCGAGGCGACCAAGAATCCGCTCGACGTCTCGATCGACGGTTCGGCCTTCCTGGTGGTGCAGACGTCCGCTGGCGAGCGCTACACCCGCGACGGCGGCCTGCAGATCAACAATCAGGGCCAGCTCGTCACCGCGGGCGGCGATCCCGTGATGGGCACCTCCGGCCCGATCGTGTTTCAACCGACCGACAAGCAGATCAACATTGCGGCCGACGGCAACGTCACCGTGGTCGAGGGTGCCGGCCGCACCGATTCAGTGCGCGGCAAGCTGCGGCTGGTCTCGTTTGCCGACGCGCAGAAGCTCGTCAAGGAAGGCAACAACCTCTACTCCGCCGGCCAGGGCATCGCGCCCCAGCCTGACACCGCCTCGCGGGTGCGCCAGGGCTTCATCGAGAAGTCGAACGTCAATTCCGTCCACGAGATGAGCCGCCTGATCGAGATCACGCGGACCTACACGCAGATCTCCACGATGCTGCAGCAGCAGCAGGAACTGCACCGAACCGCAATCGAGAAACTCGCCGACGTTCCGGCATAACCGTAAGGCATTGATCGATGCGCGCTCTATATACAGCAGCGACCGGCATGGCGGCACAGGAACTCAACGTTCAGGTGATTTCCAACAACATCGCGAACCTGCGCACCACCGGCTTCAAGAAGCAGCGCGCGGCGTTCCAGGACCTGATCTACGAT
>PNLC01000823.1 GCA_013822885.1 Bradyrhizobium sp. | reverse complement strand
AATAGTGGTCTTCCTCCATGCGGAAGGCGCGGAAGCTGCCGTTCGGCGTCTCGTAGGAGGGAAGGCCCGATGATACCGGCCACGTGTAACGCTCGACGCCGTCGACGGCGACGGTCATCCGCTGGTTGTCCTTGTCGACGGTGATGGCGACCTTGGCCTGCGCGCCCGAGGCAAGCAATGACAGCGCGGTGAAAGCAACGAGGAAGGAACGCATTTTACTTACCTTTGGCCTCCGGGCCTCAAAACAACGCCGGCTCTCCGTCCCCGGCACCCAATATGCCCGGAAAGCGGCACTGGTTCCAGTGGCCTGCACCGGCAATCGTTAACGCATGCCACGGCGCAAACAAGGCGGTGCAACGGCGCAATCGGCGGCAAAGTGCTGACATTTTCGCGAGCGGGTGGAGGCGTCGTCATTCCGGGGCGTGCGAAGCACGAACCCGGAATCTCGAGATTCCGGGTCGGCTCTTCGAGCCGCCCCGGAATGACCCTGCGGGTCAGTTCTTCAGCCGGTATCCGGTTCTGAAGATCCACCAGATCAACACCATGCAGATGGCGAGGAAGCCGAGCGTCATGCCGAGGCTCAGGGCCACGCTGACGTCGGCGATCTCGTAGAAGCTCCAGCGGAACCCCGAGATCAGATACACCACCGGATTGAGCAGCGAGACCGTGCGCCAGCCCTCCGGCAGCATGTTCACCGAGTAGAAGCTGCCGCCGAGGAAGGTCAGCGGCGTCACCACCAGCATTGGGATCATCTGCAGCTTTTCGAAGCCGTCGGCCCAGATCCCGATGATGAAGCCGAACAGGCTGAAGGTCACCGCGGTCAGCACCAGGAAGGTCAGCATCCACCATGGATGCAGGATGTGCAGCGGCACGAACAGTGCGGCGGTCGCCAGGATGATCAGGCCGAGAATGATGGATTTGGTCGCGGCGGCGCCGACATAGCCGATGACGATCTCGTAATAGGAAACCGGCGCCGACAATATTTCATAGATGGTGCCGACGAATTTCGGGAAGTAGATGCCGAACGAGGCGTTGGCGATGCTCTGCGTCAAGACCGACAGCATCACCAGGCCCGGCACGATGAAGGTGCCGTAGCTGACGCCCTCGACTTCGGTGATGCGCGAGCCGATCGCGGCGCCGAACACCACGAAATACAGCGAGGTGGAAACCACCGGCGAGACGATGCTCTGCAGCAGCGTGCGCCAGGTACGCGCCATTTCGAACAGGTAGATTGACTGGATTGCCCGGAAATTCATGGCGCCCTCACCAGGTTGACGAAGATGTCTTCGAGAGAAGACTGGCTGGTGTCGAGATCCGAGATGCGGATGCCCGCGTCGCGCAGGTCGCTCAAGAGACTGGTGATGCCGGTGCGGTCGCCCTTGGTGTCGTAATCATACGTCACGGCGCGGCCGTCGTTGGACAGTTCGAGATTGTAGGCGGCAAGCGAAGCGGGGATCGCATCGACCTTGCCCTGCAGATAGAGCTTTAGATGCTTCTTGCCGAGCTTCTGCATCAGGCCGGCCTTGTCCTCGACCAGGATGATCTCGCCCTTGTTGATGACGCCGATCCGGTCGGCCATCTCCTCGGCTTCCTGGATGTAGTGCGTCGTCAGGATGATGGTGACGCCGGCGGCCTGGAGTGCGCGCACCACCTCCCACATGCCCTTGCGCAATTCGACGTCGACGCCGGCGGTCGGCTCGTCCA
>PNLC01000822.1 GCA_013822885.1 Bradyrhizobium sp. | reverse complement strand
CGGCCAGCGCCTTCTCGGTGGAATGCACCAGCGCGTCGGCATGGTTCTTGGCGTCGACCGCCTCGCGGCGCTTCTTGTCCTCGGCCGCATTGGCCTCGGCGTCCTTGACCATCTTCTGGATGTCGGCTTCCGACAGGCCACCGGATGCCTGAATCCGGATCTGCTGCTCCTTGCCGGTCGCCTTGTCCTTGGCGGATACGTTGACGATGCCGTTGGCGTCGATGTCGAAGGTGACCTCGATCTGCGGCATGCCGCGCGGCGACGGCGGGATGCCCATCAGGTCGAACTGACCGAGCACCTTGTTGTCGGCCGCCATTTCGCGCTCGCCCTGGAAGACGCGGATGGTGACCGCGTTCTGGTTATCCTCGGCGGTCGAGAACACCTGGCTCTTCTTGGTCGGGATCGTGGTGTTGCGGTCGATGATGCGGGTGAACACGCCGCCCAGCGTCTCGATGCCCAGCGACAGCGGGGTGACGTCGAGCAGCAGCACGTCCTTGACGTCGCCCTGCAGCACGCCGGCCTGGATCGCCGCACCGATGGCGACGACTTCGTCCGGGTTGACGCCCTTGTGCGGCTCCTTGCCGAACAGCTGCTTGACGATTTCCTGGACCTTGGGCATGCGCGACATGCCGCCGACCAGCACCACTTCGCCGATCTCGGCGGCGGTGAGGCCTGCGTCCTTCAGCGCCTTGCGGCACGGCTCGACGGTCTTCTGTACGAGGTCGTCGACCAGCGCTTCGAACTTGGCGCGAGTCAGCTTCATCGTCAGATGCTTCGGCCCGGTCTGGTCGGCCGTGATGAAGGGCAGGTTGATTTCGGTCTGCGTGGTCGACGACAGCTCGATCTTGGCCTTTTCGGCGGCCTCCTTCAGGCGCTGCAAGGCAAGCTTGTCGTTGCGCAGGTTGATGCCCTGCTCCTTCTGGAACTCATCGGCCAGATAGCTGACGAGCCGCATGTCGAAGTCTTCACCGCCGAGGAAGGTGTCGCCGTTGGTGGACTTCACCTCGAACACGCCGTCGCCGATTTCGAGAATCGAGACGTCGAAGGTGCCGCCGCCGAGGTCGTAGACCGCGATCGTGCCGGATTTCGTTTTGTCGAGACCATAGGCGAGCGCTGCCGCCGTCGGCTCGTTGATGATGCGCAGCACTTCGAGGCCGGCGATCTTGCCGGCGTCCTTGGTGGCCTGGCGCTGTGCGTCGTTGAAGTAGGCGGGAACGGTGATGACGGCCTGTTCGACCTTCTGGCCGAGATGGGCTTCCGCGGTCTCTTTCATCTTCTGCAGGATGAAGGCGGAGACCTGCGAGGGCGAATAGGTCTTGCCGTCGGCTTCGACCCAGGCGTCGCCGTTCGATGCCTTGACGATCTTGTAGGGGACGAGCTTCTTGTCCTTCTCGACCATCGGGTCGTCGTAGCGGCGGCCGATCAGGCGCTTCACCGCAAAGAACGTGCGCTCGGGATTGGTCACCGCCTGACGCTTGGCAGGCTGGCCGACGAGGCGCTCGCCGTCATCAGTCACGGCGACGATCGACGGCGTCGTGCGCATGCCTTCCGCGTTCTCGATGACTTTCGCCGTCTTGCCATCCATTACGGCGACGCACGAATTCGTGGTGCCGAGGTCGATCCCAATGACCTTTCCCATGGTCCTCATATCCTTCTTGTTGCGGCAGGTTGGCTGGGCCCTGGACGGCGCACCTAACCGAACCCCC
>PNLC01000821.1 GCA_013822885.1 Bradyrhizobium sp. | reverse complement strand
TAGAGCAATTCTTATTTACGAAGTCGAAACACCGAGCGCAACGACCAAAATCACCATTTGCGAACGATGGTTCATAGCTAAGGGGGAGGCCTGCAATTGCAGGCGTTGACAAAGCTCGGCCACCGCCGATTGGCTGGTATACCTGAAGCACGATTCATGAACGTGCAGGTCGAGGAAACCACCGATGACAGCCACCGGGCTCAACGTCGCCGAGCTTGTCGACCTGGCGCTCCTGCTGGTCGCCGTGGGCGCGGTGTCCGGGTTCTTCGCGGGCATTTTTGGCATCGGCGGCGGCGCGATCCTGGTGCCGGTGTTCTATGAATGCTTCCGGCTCGCTGGCGTGCCGCTGGAGGTGCGGATGCCGCTCTGCATCGGCACCTCGCTCGCCATCATCATCCCGACCTCGATCCGCTCGTTTCGGGCGCATTACGCCCGCGGCGCGGTCGATCTGGAAATTCTCAAGCAGTGGTGGCTGCCGATCGTGATCGGCGTGATCGCGGGCAGCATCACCGCGCGCTATGCGCCGGAGCGGCTGTTCAAGATCGTGTTCGTGATGGTGGCGTGGTCCGCCGCCGCGCGGCTGCTGCTGGTGCGTGATGGCTGGAAGCTCGGCGATGTCATTCCGACGGGACCATTGATGCGCGTCTATGGCTTCTTTATCGGGCTGCTCTCGACGCTGATGGGCGTCGGTGGCGGCCTGTTTGCGAACCTGTTGATGACGTTCTACGGCCGGCCGATCCACCAGGCGGTCGCGACCTCATCGGCGCTCGCCGTCCTGATCTCGATCCCCGGCGCCATCGGTTACGTCTACGCCGGCTGGCCCGCCGCGGCGCGCTTTCCGGATGTCACCGCGCTGCAAATGCCGTTTGCGATCGGCTATGTGTCGCTGATCGGGGCCGCGCTTGTCATGCCGACCAGCCTTCTGACGGCGCCGCTCGGCGTCCGCGCCGCGCACGCGATGTCGAAACGCCAGCTCGAGATGGCGTTCGGCTGCTATCTCTTCATCGTGGGCAGCAGGTTTGTGGTGAGCCTGCTGTAGGCGCGTAGCCCGGATGGAGCGAGCGAAATCCAGACTCTCGCAGATGGATAGGTCGTTCGCGGATTGCGCTCCGCTCCATCCGGGCTACTTACTGCCTAGTCCTTCAATCGCACTTCGCTATGGCGCCACATGCGGAGATCGCCGATTCCCTCGATCAGATCGGAATCGCTTAGGACTTGCAGTCGCGCGGCAATCGTTTCATCGCTGATCGGCAGGGCGAGCTGTTCGCACTGCTTTTCTGCCAGAGCGACCACCATCGCGGTCTTCTGCCATCTTGGGCTCAACAGTGAGAAAATAATGCCGTCGAGGACCGCTTCGGTCACGGATGGCGGCAAGCGAACCTGATCCCAGGTGAGATCGCTGATGATGGTCGGGATTTCCTCGTCGAGCGCAGGCGGCTCCAGGTCTGGATACTGGTCATGTATTGGCGTTAGCAGATCCTGCTGCAAAGCCGCGATAACCTCCTGAATCGCCCCGTCCAGCTCTAACCGCTCCTCCTTCCCGAGGTCGGCAGTGGCTGTACTCGCATGCTCCAACGCGATGTAGGCATCCATCAAGCGCTTATGAATGCGGACAGCTTGCTCGCGGTTCATTTTCCTGGTCGCGACGTGCTCGCGCTCCTACTTCGCATAGATATCCTTGTACGTATCCCGCAAGATATTCTTCTG
>PNLC01000820.1 GCA_013822885.1 Bradyrhizobium sp. | reverse complement strand
AAAGGCTCAATCCGCGGGTCTGCCGTGTCGCCGCGCTTCCGGCGCCGAACGAGCGCGAGCGCACGCAATGGTATTTCCAGCGTTACGCTTCGCATCTGCCGGCCGGCGGGGAAATCGTGCTGTTCGACCGCAGCTGGTACAATCGCGCAGGCGTCGAGCGCGTCATGGGCTTCTGCACCGAGGACGAGGTCGAGGAATTCTTCCGCTCGGTGCCGGAGTTCGAGCGCATGCTCGTCCGCTCCGGGATCATCCTGATCAAGTACTGGTTTTCCATTACCGACGAAGAGCAGTACTTGCGCTTCACGATGCGGATCCACGATCCGCTCAAGCAGTGGAAGCTCAGCCCGATGGATGTGCAATCGCGCAGTCGCTGGGAACAATACACCAAGGCCAAGGAATCGATGCTGGAACGCACCCACATTCCGGAAGCTCCCTGGTACATCGTCGAGGCCGTTGACAAGAAAAAGGCGCGGCTGAACTGCATCGCGCATCTGCTTGAGCAAATTCCCTACCAGGAAATCAGGCACGAGCCGGTGGCGCTGCCGCCGCGAGTACGCAACCCGGAATACAGCCGCGGACCGATCCCGCCCGAAATGTATGTGCGCGATCGTTATTGAGCGCTGAACTGGCCGCGGGAAACGGCTGATGACACACGTTCGAGTTCAGCCTGAGCAGAAAATAATAGAGGCCTGCACTGGAGATACAGGCCTCTATTCAGATCGCCTCGCACCCATGTGCGATCGAAGGTGAAGATCGCTACGCCGCCGCCAGCTTGTTCTCGACCAGCTTGATCCAGTACGACGTGCCGTACACGATCGCTTCGTCGTTGAAATCGTACGCCGGATGATGGAGCCCTGCGCTGTCGCCGTTGCCGCAGAAGATGAAGGCGCCCGGCCGGGCTTCCAGCATATAGGAAAAATCCTCCGCGCCCATCAGCGGCGGCATCTCGTGGACGTTCTGGGCGCCGGCGACTTCCCTCGCCACCTGCGTGGCGTAGTCGGTCTGCTCGGCGTGATTCCTGGTGACGGGATAGCCGCGCTCGTAGACGAGGTCGATCCTGGCGCCGGTCATTTTGGCCACGCCCTCGCACACTTCACGCACCCGCTTCTCGACGGTTTCGCGGACTTCCGGCGTCAGCGTGCGCACGGTGCCGCGCAGTTCGGCGGTGTGCGGGATCACGTTGCGCGCGTTGCCGGCATGGAACTCGCAGATCGAAACCACGGCGGAGTCCAGTGGATCGATGGTCCGCGACACGATCGACTGCAGCGCTGATATCAGTTGCGAGCCGACCAGGACGGAATCGATGCATTTGTTGGGGCGCGCGGCGTGGCCGCCGAGGCCCTCGATCCTGATGTCGATGGAGTCGGTCGCGGCCATCACCGGACCCTGCCGGATGGCAAAGGAGCCGACCGGAATACCCGGGCCGTTATGCATGCCGTAGACCTGCTCGATGCCGAAGCGGTCCATCAGCCCGTCCTTGATCATCGCCGCGGCGCCCGCGCCGCCCTCCTCGGCCGGCTGGAAGATCACGACAGCGTCGCCGGCAAAATTCCGGGTCTCGGCCAGATACCGCGCTGCACCCAACAGCATCGCGGTGTGGCCATCATGGCCGCAGGCGTGCATCTTGCCGGGCGTCTTGGAGGCGTGGGCCAGACCGGTTGCCTCCTCGATCGGCAGCGCGTCCATGTCGGCGCGGAGCCCGATGACATTGATTTCT
>PNLC01000819.1 GCA_013822885.1 Bradyrhizobium sp. | reverse complement strand
AAGACATCGTCGGCCCCGCGATCTTCCTCGCCTCGGATCTCTCGGCTTACGTCTCCGGCGAGATCGTGATGGTCGACGGCGGCTACCGGGCGGTGTGATGTCCAACGCCCCGCATTTCGACATTGATATCCCGAGCTTCTGGGCCGATCCCTACCCTGCGCTCGCGAAGATGCGGAAAGAAGCGCCGATCGCGTTCGTGCCGCAGCTCGGCTCGACAGTGTTCACCCGGCGCGACGACATCTTCACGCAGGAGAAGCGCATCGATGTGTTCTCCTCGCACCAGCCGAACGGGCTGATGAACGTGCTGATGGGCCACAACATGATGCGCAAGGATGGCGATGCGCACATGGCGGAACGGCACGCGATGTTTCCCGCGGTGTCGCCGCGCACGGTGCGCGACACCTGGGTCAAGCAGTTTCAGGCGCATGCCGACCGCATCCTCGACGAGCTCGCGCCGAAAGGCGCCGCCGATCTCTGTAAAGCGCTGGCGCTGCCGCTATCGGCGGAGTGCCTGAAGGATGTTACGGGGCTGACCAACATGCGCTTCCAGGACATGGACGCGTGGTCGCAGGCGATGATCGACGGCATTGCCAACTACACCGGCAACAGGGAAGTCGAGGCGCGCTGCCACGCGGCCACCGCCGGCATCGATGCCGCGATCGACGACATGATCCCGGCGGTGAAGAAGCACCCCAATACGTCGATCCTCAGCGTGCTGCTGGCGGCCGGCCAACCAATCGAAAGCATCCGCGCCAACATCAAGCTTGCGATCTCGGGCGGCCAGAACGAGCCGCGCGATGCGATCTCGGGCGCGATCTGGGCGCTGCTGACGCATCCCGAACAGCTCGCGCTGGTTAGGGACGGAAGTGCGAAATGGCTCGACGTATTCGAGGAGTATGCGCGCTGGATCGCACCGATCGGAATGTCGCCGCGCCGCGTCGCCAAGCCGTGGTCGTTCGGCGGCGTCGACTTCGAGCCTGAGGACCGCGTGTTCTTCATGTTCGGCTCGGCCAATCGCGACGAGGCCTGCTTTGCCGAGCCCGACCGGTTCGACATCACCCGCGATACCCAGAAGAGCATCGCCTTCGGCGCCGGCCCGCATTACTGCGCTGGTGCGTTTGCTTCCCGCGCCATGGTCGCCGACGTCGCGTTGCCGGGCGCGTTCGCGCGGCTGAAGGGCTTGCGGCTGGACGAGAGCGAACCGGTACGGATCGGCGGCTGGGCGTTTCGCGGCCTGCTCAATCTGCCGGTGAAGTGGGATGCGTGATCGCAGCCCCTCAATGCCCGGCGCCGGAATCGATGCCGTCGTGCGGCAGCAGGCGCACGCGCCGGAACCACCAGCGCATCGCACGAAACCAGAAGTAGCCGGCCAGCGCGCCGCAGATCGAGAGGATGATGATGCTGGCGGGATGAACCTCCCCGCTCCACCACAGCATGCCGCCGACCCAGAAGATCGTGAAAGCAACGGCGCTGAGTTTCAATCGCCTGGCCTGGTCCATGACATATCTCCGATGGCATTAGCTGTGCCACCATGAGCGCCCTCGCCGCGCCGAACCGTGACCTTCCTCACGCGTGGAGCCCCGTTAGCCGAACCTCGCCCGCGAGCGCTCCCTCGCCTTCTCGGCCTCGACCTCGCGGTCGCGTGTTGGCGCACTGGTTTGCAGCGACGCCAGCAGCCGCCGCGCGGTGTCGGAGACTTCGGAGACGGCGCGATTGAAC
>PNLC01000818.1 GCA_013822885.1 Bradyrhizobium sp. | reverse complement strand
TTTCATCGAAACCGTGTGGGGCCGCGGCTACGTGCTGCGCGAGCCGCACGAGGCGGAAGAGCGCATTCCCGCCTGAACAAGGGTTACGGCGAGCCACAAGGCTCCTCCTCCCGACTGGACCCCGCCCGAAACGGCGGGGTTTTTGTTTGGGCGGATGGTCGTGCGTCCTGCCGGATGATCGAAGTTCCTTGCGCTGCCGTCCGGCACAGCCCGGACGGCACGGCATTCTGAAGTTCAGGAACGCGCGAGCGCATCGAGCTTGCCTCGAAGCTCTTCGATCGCCGGCTTCGCGATAGCACCAGCGCCAGGCGTCGCCAGCACCTTGTCACACATCTGGTTGATCGCGGGGGTCGCGGCCACGACCAGCTTTATGAGCATGCTTTTCCCTTCAGGAGAAAGCTGCGTCGCACGGGTGCTGACCTCATTCAGTTGAGCTGTCGCTTCCTTCAGCTTTGGAAGGGCAGCCTGGGCCGAAGCTGCATCGGTCATGCCGGGAAGCACCGTCCTGATGGACCCGACCGACGAGTTGACCTGATTCGCAAGGTTAAGCCCTCCAACCGTCAGATCCGTCGGCGCGGCGCCCACGGTTCCGGTCGCGGTCCGCGTCGTCGGTGGCGGCGGCACCTGGGCGACGGTGTCCTCCCCTGAACGGCCAATGGCAAACCAGGCAAGACCGCCCACGACCGCCGCGGCGACCAGCCAATACGGCCACTGCGAGGTCGCACTCGAGCCGGCCGCCGTCGTCGCCGACTCAGTGGCGCGCGAGAAAGTCCGTTCCGAGGCCACTGCCATTCGGCCGCCGGCCGCGCTGGCTGCCGCCGCACCGCTGCGCAAGCTTTCAGTTGCACCGTCGATCAGACCGGCGGCACTCATCTGATCGGCAAGGCCGGACGGTATTGCCGCAGCGATCTGGTCCTTTTGTGAAGTGAGCAGCGACGCCAGCCCGCTTGCATCGAGACCCATGCTGCGTTGCTGCTGGCCCAACGCGCCGAGAACCACGGGGCCGAGCATGCCGAGCAGCGACTTGCTGGTGCCTTCGCCGATGCCGGCAAACTTGCCGATGGTCTGCGCCATCGTGTCCAGCGTTCCGCCACCGAACAGGCCGGAGAGCATGTTCGTTCCGGTTTCCGTCACCAGGTTCTGGCCGGCGGTACCGCCGACGAGATTCCTCAAGCTCTCCAGCGAATCGGATTGCTGCGTCAGCGTGTTGGTAAGCTGACGTGCGCCTTTGGGCGTGGAAGCGACGTCAGCCAGGCTTGCGAGAAGCGCGGGAATCGCACCCGCAATGGTTTTTTGCACGACAGTGCGATCAAGACCCAGGACAGATGCGATCTTAGCTATCATGTCCGGCGTGAGGAATTGCATCACTACAGAGACCAGATTCGTCGCCATGGCGGTCCTCCTGAACAGGATACATTTGCGTGTTCAGGTTAGTCCGCTCAATCCGGAATGCGTCTCCCAGGTTTGATCACCTTATATTACAACCAGACCGGATTGATCCGGGTTCCACACGTGCCGCTGCCATTTTGGAACCGGCGCGCGACGTGAAAGAGTGCTGATGGCGAATGGAGCTTGCAGAACATGTCGAACCTGGATCTTGCAATGTCGGTTGCGCTTGGCATCGGGCTCGCTGCCGCAACAGGCTTCAGGCTGTTCCTGCCGCTGCTGGTTCTCAGCGTCGCAGCCTACACCGGACATGTAAATCTGAACGAGAGTTTCGCATGGCTGGCG
>PNLC01000817.1 GCA_013822885.1 Bradyrhizobium sp. | reverse complement strand
GCCGGTGACGACCGGCGGCAGCACCAGCGGCAGATGCACCAGGGCATCGAGAACCGACTTGCCCCAGAAATCATGTCGCGCCAGCAGCCATGCCAGCGCGATGCCGAACGGCGTCGCGACCAGCGTGGCAATGATGGCGACCCGCAGCGACAGCAGGATGGCCGTCCATTCGGCGGGCGAGATCTCGGACATCAGGTCGTGGGGCTGACCAGGAACTTGAAGCCGTATTTTTCAAGAATGTTCTTCGCCGCGGTCGAGCGCAGGAAGGCGAGATAGTTCGTCGTCTCCGGCTTCGCCGTGGTCGTCGCTGCGACGGGATAGATGATCGCCGGATGCGAATCGGCCGGGAAGGTGCCGACGATCTTGACGCCGGGCTCGACCCTGGCGTCGGTCGAATAGACGATGCCGAGCGGCGCTTCGCCGCGCGCCACCAGCGTCAGCGCCGCGCGCACGCTTTCGGCCATCGCGAATTTGGACTCAGCAGCCTGCCACGAGCCAAGTTTCTCCAGCGCCGCTTTGGCATATTTGCCGACCGGCACCGACTTGACGTCGCCGGTCGCGATCTTGCCGTCGCCGGCGAGCTTGGCGAGGTCGAAACCGGCGCCGATGTTCACATTGTCGATTTTTGAATCTTTCGGCGCCACCAGCACGATGCTGTTGCCGAGTAGATTGATCCGGCTCGGCTCGTTGATGCTCTTCTTTCCGGCGGCGTAATCCATCCAGTCGGTATCGGCGGAAATGAATACGTCGGCCGGTGCGCCCTGTTCGAGCTGCTTGGCAAGCCCTGAACTCGGGCCATAGCTGACGACGATCTTGGTGCCGAACTTCGCCGTATAGGCCGCATTGATGTCGTCGAGCGCATTCTTCATTGAGGCCGCTGCAAACACCGTCAGGATTTTGTCCTGCGCGGTTGCAGGCGAATGGAAGGCTCCGAACAGCAGTAGAAAGGCGGAAAGAATTCCGGCGAAACGGTCCATGGCAGCGCTCCAAGCGTGCTCGCAGTCGCGCAGGTTGCGCGCCGCTAACAGGCGTTGATTGGGTCAGGGATGCGACAATCGGAAGCGCTGTTCCGGTGGGTCCCAGGCGACTTACGGCCGCAGGGATATCGCTGCCGGAACAATAGCATGCTGAGAGGCTGGGTAAAGGTACCTTGCGTCTGCCAGAATGAAATGCCGGCTAATGCTTCGCATCCGGCGCGTGCAGCACCGCCTTGCAGGCGGGCGGCAGCGACGCCATCGTCATCGGCGGCTTCGGTTTCGGCGGCACCTTGGGCGGCTTCGGGTGCAGCACCGCGTCGCTGAACCAGTAGGCGAGATCGCCTGTGCTGCAGCCTTCGCCTACGGTAGGTTCAGGCTGGCTATCGCATTCGCCGCTGCCGGGCGGGCACTTGATGCGGATGTGGAAGTGATAGTCGTGGCCGTACATCGGCCGCACCTTGTGCAGCCAGTAGCGATCGCCCTTGGCTTCGCGGCACAGCGCTTTCTTGATCGCGGCATTGACGAAAATGCGCTGCACGCTTGGTTCCTGCGCAGCCGCGCGGATCACCGCAAGATGCGTCGGCGTCCAGGCGCGCGGATCGATGTCGAGGCGGTCGTTGCGCACCATCATCACGGCTGACATTTCCTCGCGCTCGTTGCGCGACAATTGTCGGTTCGGCATCGGCGTCAGCCAGATGTCGGCGTCCAGTCCGACTTGATGGCTGGCGTGGCCGGTAAGCATCGGCCCGCCGCGCGG
>PNLC01000816.1 GCA_013822885.1 Bradyrhizobium sp. | reverse complement strand
CTCCTCGTCCATGATGCCGACCTTCATGGTGTTCTCCGGCAAGCCGAGCAGTTTTTCGACATCGCCGAACAGTTCGCAGGTCAGCGCGACTTCGTCGGGACCGTGCATCTTCGGCTTGACGATGTAGACCGAGCCGGTGCGGCTGTTCTTGGTTTTCGAAGAACCCTTGAGATCGTGGATCGCGAGCAGGCCGGCGACGGCGGCGTCGAGCAGGCCTTCCGGGATCTCCTCGCCCTTCTCGTCGAGCACCGCGTCGGTGAACATGTGATGGCCGACATTGCGCATCAGCAGCAGGCTGCGGCCGTGCAACTTCAGCTCCTTGCCGTCGGGCGTCTTGTAGACGCGGTCGGCGTTGAGCGAGCGCTTCAGCGTTTTGCCGCCCTTCTCGAAATCGGCCGAGAGCGAGCCGTCCATCAGGCCGAGCGTGTTGCGATAAACCAGCACCTTGTCCTCGGCATCGACCGCGGCGACGGAGTCTTCCATGTCCAGAATGGTGGAGACGGCCGATTCCAGGATCATGTCGGCGACGCCGGCCGGATCGTCCTTGCCGATCTGGTGGCTGCGGTCGATCTTCACTTCGATGTGCATTCCGTTGTTGACCAGCAGGATCGCCGTTGGTGACGCCGCGTCGCCTTGGAAGCCTGCGAACTGCGAAGCGGACTTCAACGCGGTGGCGTTGCCGCTCTTCAGCTTCGAGGAGAGCTGGCCGGCGATGACGCTGTACGACGTCACGTCGGTGTGGCTGCCGGTCGCGAGCGGCACGGCCGCGTCGAGGAACGCCTTCGCCTTGGCGATCACCTTGTCGCCGCGGGCCTTGTTGAAACCCTTGCCGGTTTCGCTCGGATCATGCGGGATCGCGTCGGTGCCGTAGAAAGCATCATACAGGCTGCCCCAACGGGCATTGGCTGCGTTCAGTGCATAGCGGGCGTTGGTCAGGGGAACGACGAGCTGCGGACCGCAGATCTTGCCGATTTCCTCATCGACATTGGCGGTCTCGACCTTCTGCGTGGCCGGCTCGGGCAGGAGATAACCGATCTCCTTCAGGAAGGCCGTGTAGGCGTTCATGTCGAACGCCTTGCCCGTGTTGGCGCGATGCCAGCCGTCGATCTTGGCCTGCAGCGCGTCGCGGAAGGCGAGCAACTCACGGTTTTTCGGCCCCAGCTTTTTGATGATGGCGGCAACACCGGCCCAGAACGCATCGGGCGAGATCCCGGTTTTGGGCGTCGCCTCCTTGGCGATGAAATCGAACAGGACAGGCGCGATCTTCAATCCATGGGCGTCGACACGATTCATGATGGGCTTTCTCGGTGGAAATTGGCGTTGAAAGCTGCCTTCTGGCGAGAAGCAGCAAAAAACGCGCCAAAAAAGGGCGGCGTTGGCAGCCCTTTTAGCCCTAAAGCCGGGTCGATGAGAAGGCCCAATAGGCCTAGATGTTGGCCGCCAAATCGACGAGTTCGTCGAACAAAATACCGGTTTCCGCCAGCATCCGCTCGATCTCGTCGGTCGCATCCGAAACCGTTCGGGCCGAGGTGTCGATGCGCAGTTCCGCCCGGGCCGGCGGCTGGTAGTCATTGCCGATCCCGGTGAACGCCTGCAGTGTGCCGGCGCGCGCCTTGGCGTAGTGGCCTTTGGGGTCGCGGCTTTCGCAAACCTCGGCCGGCGTGGCGACGTAGATCTCGCGGAATGACGTGTCTGCGATGCGGCGTGCCGCGGCGCGGTCTTCCGCCGACGGCGACACTGCC
>PNLC01000815.1 GCA_013822885.1 Bradyrhizobium sp. | reverse complement strand
CCGTGCAGCCCAGCACCACAGCAAGCGAAATCCAGTTGATCTTTCCGTACAGCGCGAACCGTATCAACTCGACCGCATGGGTGAACGGGTTGAACTGGCAGACATAATAGAGCAGGGGACTGCCCTCCTGCACCTTCCAGAGCGGATACAGCGCCGAGGAGGCAAAGAACATCGGGAAGATGACGAAGTTCATGACGCCGGCAAAGTTCTCGAGCTGCTTGATGCCCGACGAAATCAGCATGCCGAGCGCGCCGAGCATCAGGCCCGAAAGCACCAGCATCGGCAGCACCGTGAGATAGCCGATCGGCGGCGGCGCGATATCCCAGAACCACGCGATCAGCAAGAAGGCGTAGACCTGCAGCAGCGAGACCGCGGTTCCCGCCACGAGCTTACAGAACAGTAGATACCAGCGCGGCAGCGGGCTCACCAGCAGGGTGCGCATGTTGCCCATCTCGCGGTCGTAGACCATCGAGAGCGACGACTGCATGCCGTTGAACAGCTGGATCATCGCCATCAGTCCGGGCGCGATATAGACCTCGTAGAGGATGTAGGTTTCGTATGGCGGGATGATGGAGATGCCGAGCACCTGGCGGAAGCCGGCGGCGAAGATGAACAGCCAAACCAGCGGGCGGACGAGGGCGGAAACAAATCGTTCGCGCTGGTGCACGAAGCGCAGCGCCTCGCGCCACACGATGCCGTTCAGGCAGGTGACGTATTCGGCGAATGAAAAGCCGCGGCGCGCTTGTTGCGTTATCGTGGAACTCATGGCGCCGGGCTCCCGGGTTCCGCCGCGGCTCCAGTCAGGCGCATGAAGGCGGAGTTGATGTCACGCGCTCCGGCAGCCGCGATCATGTCCTCGACCGCGCCGTGTGCCAGGACGCGCCCCTGATGGAGGACCACGAGGTCGTCGCCCGGCATGATCTCGTCGAACAGGTGCGTGGCCCAGAGCACACCGATGCCTTGCTCGGTCACCAGCCGGCGAACATGGCTGAGGATGTCGGCGCGGGCCTTGACGTCGAGGCCGACGGTCGCCTCGTCCAGCAGCAGCAGCGACGGGCGATGCAACAGCGTGCGCGCAATTTCGAGCCGCCGCATCTGGCCGCCCGAGAGGTCGCGCACCTTGCTGCCGGCGCGGTCCGCAAGCCCGATTCGTGCCAGCACTTCGCCGCTGCGCACGCGCGCCTCGCGCCTCGCGATGCCGTGCAGGGCGGCGTGATAGAGCAGGTTCTGCGTCACGGTGAGATCTAGATCGAGCGTGCGGGACTGGAACACCACGCCGAGCAGCCGCAGCGCCTCGCTCGGTGCGCGGCCGATGTCATGGCCGAAAATGCTGATGCGTCCGGCTTGAATTCCGAACAGCCGCGTGATCAGCGCAAACAACGTGCTCTTGCCGGCGCCGTTCAGCCCGAGCAGCGCCGTGAAGCTGGCCGGCGCCACGTCGAAGCTGACATCGATCAGGGCGCGCCTTGGCCCATAGGAATGGCTGACGCCTGCGATAGACAGCGCGGGAACGGCCGCAGGACCGTGCCGGGGTCGGCTGTCCTGTGGTATCGCGCCGGCGATGGGTGCGTTGGTCGCGGTCATGGCTCGGCAAATGTTATTCCCCAGGGCAGCTCGCCGACCTGGATGGTCTTGATCACCTTCTGCGCGGCCACGTCGATGACCGAGACGTCGTTGGATACGCCGTTGGTGACCAGCAGATATTTCTCGTCCGGAGTGAAGGCCATGTGCCAGACCCGCTGGCCGACCAGTAGATATTTGGT
>PNLC01000814.1 GCA_013822885.1 Bradyrhizobium sp. | reverse complement strand
CGGTCATAAACCCGCACCAACAGGCCGGACATATGACCGAAGCAGACCAACTCGTTCGACACGTCAAAAAGGGCTTGCCAATAGGGGCCGTCCACATATGACGTGGATGGGGTGTCGAATATTATCTTCGACTGTTGGCTTCAAATCGAAAAGCTCGTCCCACAGCCACACGACGCCGTGGCGTTCGGATTGACCACCCGGAACGACGCGCCGATCAGGTCGTCGACGAAATCGACTTCCGAGCCCGCCAGGAACGGCACCGACGCCGGGTCGACCAGCACCACCGCGCCCTCGCGGGCGATCACGAGGTCGTCGTCGGCCTTGGCGTGGTCGACGTCGAATTTGTACTGGAAGCCGGAGCAGCCGCCGCCCTCGACGGAGATGCGCAGCATGGCGCCGTTGCCTTCGACTTTAAGGATTTCGCCGATGCGGCGGGCGGCTCGCTCGCTGACGGTGATGGCTGTGGTCATGACATGCTCTCCGGCCCGTCATACCCAATTCATTTGGTATGGCAGGCCATACTTGGTATGGCCGGTTAGACATAGTTAAGTGCGTAGTCCCGTGGAATCAAATGGATAAGGACTAAAAAATCGTGTCGGTCGGAATGGCTGCCCCCCGTGCGCTTTATGCCTGCGACCCCGATTCCAGCCGGGGCAGGCTGTTTGCCGAGCCGCCAAGCAAGACCCGTAGCCCGTTCCGGCGGGATTGCGACCGGGTCATTCATTCCACCGCGTTCCGGCGCCTGAAGCACAAAACGCAGGTTTTCGTGTTCCATGAGGGCGATCATTACCGCACCCGGCTGACCCATTCCCTGGAAGTCGCGCAGATCGCCCGTGCGCTAGCTCGCCAGCTTGGGCTCGACGAGGACCTCACCGAAACGCTGGCGCTGGCCCACGATCTCGGCCATCCGCCGTTCGGCCATGCCGGCGAGCGGGCGCTCGACAAATGCCTCAAGGACCATGGCGGCTTCGACCATAACGCGCAGGCACTGCGGGTCATCACCTCGCTGGAACATCGTTATCCCGAGTTCGACGGGCTGAACCTGACCTGGGAAACGCTCGAAGGGATCGTCAAGCACAACGGCCCGCTGGCGGAGCGCAGCGGGGCGCCGGCGGGGCCGTACCATGATAGCGGGATTCCCGTGGGCATTTCCGACTTCAACCGGAAGTTCGACCTGGAGCTATGGAGCTACGCCTCGCTGGAAGCGCAGGTCGCAGCCTTTGCCGACGACATCGCCTATGACGCCCACGATATCGACGACGGCCTGCGCGCCGGCCTGTTTGGCATCGACGACCTCAAGTCGATGCCGCTCACCGAGACGATCATTAGGGAGATCGACCGGCATTACCCCGCGCTGGACGATGCCAGGCGCGGCGCGGAACTGGTGCGCGAACTGATTTCCTACATGATCGGGGCCGTCATGGCTGAAACGGGCAAGCGCCTTGCCGCCGCGAAGCCGCAATCGGCCCACGACGTCCGCCGCCACCATCGGCCGCTGGTCGCCTTTCCGCCTGAAGTCACGGAGGAGGAGGCCGCCATCAAGGCGTTCCTGAAACTGAACATGTATCGCCATGTCAGGGTGATGCGCGTGATGGGTGAGGCGGAAGCGATCCTGTTCGACCTGTTCGCGCGCTACCAAGCCTCGCCCGGGGACCTGCCGGCCGAATGGGTCGAGGGGGCAGAGCGCGAGAGCGAGGGGGAGAGGGCGCGCCGGATCGGCAATTTCATCGCCGGGATGACCGACCGTTTTGCCCTGATGGAGCACCAAA
>PNLC01000813.1 GCA_013822885.1 Bradyrhizobium sp. | reverse complement strand
ATCCATCGCGCTCATCTGCGCGCCGTAGAACGAAGCATTGTTTTCGAGCAGCGCACGGAAGATCTGAACCGCGAGGTTGCGCGGCAGCAGCCCCGTCAGGATCTCGTCTTCTTCCGGCTCATATTCGTAGGACGTGGCCGGCCCGGCCTTGGCTGCCGGCTCTTCCACCACCAGCGGAATGATCTGCTGGGCAGTCGGGATCTGCGAGATCACGGACCTGAAGCGCGAATAGAACAACGTGCAGACGTCAAACTCGCCGGCCTCGAAGAGAGCCAGGACCTTTTTGGCGATGTCTTCGGCGTTGACGAAGCCGATCTGGCGAACGCTGCGCAGGTCAACATGCTCGATGATCTGCTTCTCGAAGGTACGGCGGAGCTGCTCGTAGCCCTTGCGGCCGACACAGAAAATCTTGACCTCTTTGCCCTGACCGACCAGCAACTGCGCGCGCTCGCGTGCCAGGCGCACGATCGACGAATTGAAGGCTCCGGAAAGTCCGCGCTCGCCCGTGCACACCAGCAAGAGATGCACCTGATCTCTGCCGGTGCCGGCCAGCAGCGCCGGTCCACCGGGCGAGCCCGACGCGGCCGACGCGATATTGGAGATCACGGCGTCCATCTTTTCGGCGTAAGGCCGCGCCGCCTCGGCAGCGGTCTGCGCGCGGCGCAGCTTCGAGGCCGCGACCATCTGCATCGCCTTGGTGATCTTCTGCGTCGCCTTGGTCGAGGCGATGCGGACCCGCATGTCTTTAAGTGAAGCCATTCTCAGTTCACCCCGGCGACCAGCCTATCAGCCCGGTCGCGAACCCCTCGTTCGTCATACCCGGCCTTGTGCCGGGTATCATTGCTTCATCGACGCAGAAGACGTGGATGGCCGGGACAGGCCCGGCCTAGACAGTTAGGAAAACGTCTTCGCGTAACCTTCGACCACGCTCTTCAGCTTGCCGGCGAGATCGTCGGACAGATCGCGGCTGTCACGGATGCCGTTGAGGATGTCGGCGTTCTTGCCACGCAGCAGCGACAGCAGACCGTCCTCGAACGCACGAATCTTGCCGAGTGGAAGCGTGTCGAGATAGCCGTTGGTGCCGGCCCAGATCACGCAAACCTGCTCTTCCATCTTAAGCGGCGAGAACTGCGGCTGCTTCAGGAGTTCGGTCAGACGCGAGCCGCGGTTGAGCAGGCGCTGCGTCGAGGCGTCGAGGTCGGAGCCGAACTGCGCGAACGCCGCCATTTCGCGGTACTGCGCCAGTTCGCCCTTGATCTTGCCGGCGACCTTCTTCATCGCCTTGGTCTGCGCCGACGAACCGACGCGCGACACCGACAGACCGACGTTCACCGCCGGGCGGATGCCCTGGAAGAACAGATCGGTTTCGAGGAAGATCTGGCCGTCGGTGATCGAAATCACGTTGGTCGGGATGTAGGCCGACACGTCGTTGGCCTGGGTTTCGATGATCGGCAGTGCGGTGAGCGAACCCGAACCGTGGTCCTTGCTGAGCTTCGCCGCGCGCTCTAGCAGGCGGGAATGCAGATAGAACACGTCGCCGGGATAGGCTTCGCGGCCCGGCGGGCGGCGCAGCAACAGCGACATCTGACGGTAGGCGACGGCCTGCTTGGACAAGTCGTCATAGATGATGACGGCGTGCATGCCGTTGTCGCGGAAATACTCGCCCATGGTGCAGCCGGTGAACGGCGCGATGTACTGCATCGGCGCCGGATCGGATGCGGTGGCGGCAACGACGATGGAATATTCCAGCGCGCCCTGCTCTTCCAGCACCTTC
>PNLC01000812.1 GCA_013822885.1 Bradyrhizobium sp. | reverse complement strand
CAGGCAAGCTTGCGCGTCGGCCGCCTGATGGACGAGGGCAAGATGGCGCCGGAGATGATCTCGATCGTCAAGCGCAACAATTGCGGCAAGGCGCTCGACATCGCGCGTGTATCCCGCGACATGCACGGCGGCAACGGCATCCAGATCGAATACCACGTGATGCGCCACACCGCGAACTTGGAAACCGTGAACACCTATGAAGGCACCCACGACGTTCACGCCCTGATTTTGGGCAGGGCGATCACGGGTATTCAGGCGTTTTCGTAAAGGTAGATGTTCCAAGCCTCGTCATGGCCGGGCTTGTCCCGGCCATCCACGTCTTGGGGCTCGCAAGGAAGACGTGGATGCCCGGGACAAGCCCGGGCATGACGGAGCAATAACCGCACGCTGTGAGTAATCTCCCCATGGCCGATAACGACGACATCCTGTTCAACCGCGATTTTCCGCTTCAGCCCGGCATCGTCGACGAGGCCCGCCCCGGCGTGCGGCGGGTTCTCTGCAACAATCCGAGCCCGTTCACCTTCACCGGCACGGTCAGCTACATCGTGGGCAAGGGCAAGGTCGCGATCATCGATCCCGGTCCGGACGACGAGGCGCATGCGAAAGCGCTGCTGGACGCCGTGCGCGGCGAGACCGTGACGCATATTCTCGTCACCCATACCCATCGCGATCACTCGCCGAACACGGCGCGGATCAAGGCCGCCACCGGCGCGCCGGTCTATGCGGAGGGGCCGCATCGCGCCTCGCGGCCGCGTTTCGAGAGCGAGAAGCACAATCCTGAATCCGGCGCCGACCGCGACTTCAGGCCCGACGTCGAGGTCAAGGGCGGTGACATGATCGAAGGCGCGGGCTGGGCGCTCGAAGCGGTGGCGACGCCTGGCCACACCGCCAATCATCTGGCGTTCGCGTGGCCGGAGCGAAAGATCAACTTCGTCGGCGACCACGTAATGGGCTGGTCGACCTCGATCGTGGCGCCGCCGGATGGTGCGATGACCGACTACATGGCCTCGCTGGCGCGGCTGGAAGCCCGCAGCGAGGACCTGTATTTCTCTGGCCATGGGCCGGAGATTCCAGATGCCCAGCGTTACGTGCGTTTCCTGACCCGGCATCGTCAGGCCCGCGAGGCTTCGATCCTGCACCGGCTTGCCAAGGGCGAGACCGATATTCCGACCATGGTGCGCGCTATTTATATCGGCATCGACCCGCGGCTGACGGGCGCGGCCGGCTATTCCGTGCTGGCCCATCTGGAAGACCTGGTCGCCCGCGGCATCGTCGCCACCGACGGCGATCCGGTGATCGGGGGAAGTTACCGGATGGTTTGATCTGACAACGTCATTCCGGGATGGTGCGTAGCACCAGACCCGGAATCTCGAGATTCCGGGTTCGACACTTCGTGTCGCCCCGGAATGACCTGCCTTTACTTCTTCACCGTCTTCGCCTGGCCCTTGGCCGGCGTTTGCTGCTTCTTCGGCACGGCCGATTTGGCGCTGTCGACCGCGGTGTTGATGTCCTCGATCAGCTTGGTGACGCGCGCGGCATTGCTGCCGAGGTCGCTCTCGAAATAGCGCGAGGAGGAGCGGATATCGACGCGCGATTCCTCGCCGTCCGGGGTGATGCGGATCGAGACGTCCTCGCGAAAACCCATGATCGGCGTCCGCGCCACCGCCTCGATGCGTCCGATGCGGCGCGGCGGCTGCGGCGGACGTTCGTCGATGACGAGCCATTTTCGCTTGGCGATCAGTTGCAGCGTCACCTCGTAGGCCCGCTGCGGCGGT
>PNLC01000811.1 GCA_013822885.1 Bradyrhizobium sp. | reverse complement strand
GCGCCTTGTCGGTTGCGGAAACATTCGGCGCGCACATCACGGGAATCGCCTTCCATCCGGCAGTGCTCGGTGGCGTTGACCTGCCGGCCAACTTTATTCGAGCCCAGCAAGGTGAAGCTCAGGAACGCGCACAGGCCGTGGCCACCGCGTTCGACGAGGCGACGCGTCGCGCCGGCGTTTCAGCCGAAACGCGCCGGATTGAAGCAGACACTGGCGACATTCCAGGCCAGTTTGCGCAAATCGCAAGACGATTCGATCTGTCCGTCATAGGCCAGCTTGAAAGGGACCGGGATCATCGAACCGCGAGTATCGTCATTGAAGCGGCACTGTTCGAATCCGGAAGACCGGTGCTCATCGTTCCCTTTATCCAGAAGGATGGTCTCAAGCTCGATCATGTCATGGTGTGCTGGGATGGCAGCCGGGCAGCCACGCGAGCCATCGCCGATGCCATGCCGTTTCTTACCCGCTCCGGCAAGACGAGTATTGCCATTGCGGACACTCAAAGCGCAAAGAGCACAGACCTTCCGGGTGCGGATATCGCGACCCACCTCACCCGTCACGGCGTAAACGCCACGATCGAGCGCATCCCCGTCAGCAAGATCGATGTTTCAAATACAATCCTGTCTTATGCAGCCGAAGCAGGTGCCGATCTCATCGTCATGGGCGGGTACGGCCATTCCCGGCTGCGGGAATTCATTCTTGGCGGGACGACACGTGGCATGCTTGCCTCGATGACCAAACCCACATTGATGTCGCACTGATCGACCGAAGAGCAACTCCGGGACAACCAACCCTTGCGACCACGGCGTCGGGCTCAGTTCGCCACCGCCCGTTTCGCAGCGGCGTTCACGGTCACCCCGCGCAGCAAATTGAACGCCGCGCCCAGCGCCTTGTCGTCCTTCTCGTTCGGCGGGACGTAGGACTGGGAGCCGGCCTGCTCGGCCCCGTCGGCGGCGAGGTGGCCGCGCATCGAGGCTTCGCCCTTCATCTCAGTGCGGCTCTTCAGTTCGTCCGGCACGTCCTGCAGCACTTCGACATCGGGCGCGATGCCCTGGGCCTGGATCGAGCGGCCCGATGGGGTGAAATAGCGCGCCGTTGTCAGCGCCAGCGCGCCGTTGCCTCCGCCCAGCGGAATGATGGTCTGCACCGAGCCCTTGCCGAACGTGCGCGTCCCGATCAGGGTGGCGCGCTTGTGATCGCGCAGCGCGCCGGCCACGATCTCGGAGGCCGACGCCGATCCGCCGTTGATCAGCACGACGAGCGGCTTGCCCTTCGTCATGTCGCCGCCGCGCGCGGAAAAGCGCTGGGTTTCCTCTGCCATCCGCCCGCGCGTCGAGACCACCTCGCCCCGGTTCATGAAGGCGCTCGACACCGAAACCGCCTGGTCGAGCAATCCGCCCGGATTGTTGCGGAGATCGACGACATAGCCCACGAGCTTGTCCTGCGGGATCTCCTTTGAAATGCTCGATATCGCCTTCTTCAGCCCGTCGGTGGTCTGCTCGTTGAAACGGGTGATCCTGATTTAGCCGATATCGCCGCCATCGGTGTGGAAGCGAACCGGCCGCACCCGGATGATTTCACGCAGGATGGCGATGTCGATCGGTGCGGCTGAATTCTTGCGGCTGATCTTCAACCGTATCCTGCTGTTGGGCCGCCCCTTCATCCGGCTCACCGCCTGTTCGAGGCTCAGGCCCGCAACGGCCTCATCGTCGATGTGCGTGATCACGTCGCCCGACAGGACGCCGGCCCTGGACGCAGGCGTATCATCAATCGGCGTG
>PNLC01000810.1 GCA_013822885.1 Bradyrhizobium sp. | reverse complement strand
CGCGCTGAATTCGACGCTCAGCTTCACCCACTCGCTGACTTACCTGAGCGTTCGCTGCGTGCTGGCCAAGGACGTACCGAACAATGTCGGCCTGTTTCGCTGCATCACCGTGAAGGCACCGGAGGCGTCGGTGCTCAATCCGGTGATGCCCGCGCCCTGCGCGGCGCGCGCGCTCACCGGCTATCGCGTGTTCGATACGATGCTCGGCGCACTCGCGCAGATCGTCCCCGACAAGGTACCGGCGGCGGGCGAGGGCGGCAACAGCGTCATCTGCATCAGCGGCCTGCGGCCCAATCGCCAACCATTCATCATCGTGGACATGATCTGCGGCGCGTGGGGTGGCCGGCCCGACAAGGACGGGCTCGAAGCGGTCACCAACGCCTCGCAAAACCTGTCCAACATGCCGGTGGAAGTGATGGAGGCCGAACATCCCGTTCGCATCGAGGATTACTCCTTCGTTCCCGACAGCTGCGGTGCGGGCCAATATCGCGGCGGCGTCGGGGTTCGGCGCAGCTACCGCATTCTGGCGCCCGAGGCGCTGCTGCAGTTGCGCACCGACCGCGTCACCTTTCAGCCCTACGGCCTGAACGGCGGCGAGCCCGGAGGCTCCTCGCGGAATTTCATCGAGATCGGAAACGAACGCAGTGCCCTACCGGGTAAGATCACCACAACGGTCATGCGCGACACGCTAATCATTCATGAACAGGCCGGTGCGGGCGGATTCGGCAATCCGCTGCTGCGCGAGCCGCAGCAGGTGCGGGAGGACTTCCTCGACGGCAAGATCACTGCAAGATTTGCCGAGCAGCATTACGCAGTGCGGTTCGATGCGCACGGCGTGGTGGACGCTGAGGCGACGGCGCTGCTACGATCCGAGCGCGCCAACACGCCGGAACCATCGGGTGCGCGTCATGGAGCTTAGCGTGGCGTCACGCGCCCCCAAAATCGTCCGCAATCCGGAAGCCAGCCGCGCCAAAATACTGGATGCCGCAAGGATCGAATTCGTCACCCACGGGCTCAGCGGCGGACGCGTCGACCGCATCGCCGAGCAAAGCGGCGTCAATAAAAATCTGATCTATCACTACTTCGGCTCCAAGGATGCGCTTTACTTGGCGGTGCTGGAGCGGATCTACGCCGATCTGCGCGCCCGCCAGCAGGATCAGGATCTGCGCGGGTTGCCGCCGGCAGAGGGCATGAAGCGGCTGGTGAGCAATACCTTCGATCACTTCGTCGCGACGCCGGACCTGATACGGCTGATGAGCATTGAGAACATTCACTACGCCGAGCATTTGAAAAGCTCGGGCTCGACCAAGGCGCTGTACAGCGGCCTGCTCGACACCATTCGGATTCTGCTCAAGCGCGGCCAGGATGAGGGCGTGTTTCGCGGCAATGTCGATGCCGTCGATCTCTATCTGTCGATCTCCGGGCTGGCTTATTTCTTCCTGTCCAACCAGCACACGCTTTCCTGGCTGCTCGACCGTGATCTCGCGGGGCGCCGGCGCTTACACAAACGCCGTCAGCACGTCGTGGAAATGGTGCTGAGCTATCTCACGCAAGCTTCGCCGACTGACGCTGCCGGCGCCGACCCACACTAATCAAAATGGAGATTGGGACATGAGAAGAATATTTCTGTCGACCCTGATGGTTCTGAGTGTTGTTGCTACTGCGGCCGTATCACCTGTATCGGCGCAGGATAAATTATCCGTGCGGCTCGATTTCTCGCCATGGGGCGTGCAGGCGGCGATGCATTTGGCGCAGAATAAGGGCTGGTTCAAGGAAGCT
>PNLC01000809.1 GCA_013822885.1 Bradyrhizobium sp. | reverse complement strand
CGTCATCAAGAAGCGTTTGAAGTCGCTGGCGCGATGGCTGGTGGCGGCGTCCGGCGAGGAAGTGAAAGTGTTCGTCGATACCGCGGCGGTGATGGAAAAGCCGTTGGCGCAGGCGGCGGGGCTTGGCTGGCAAGGCAAGCACACCAACCTCGTCTCGCGCGAGTTCGGCTCCTGGCTGTTTCTCGGCGCGATCTACTCTGCGTCCGAGCTGCCGTTCGACGAAGCCGACCGCGACCATTGCGGTTCCTGCAATGCCTGCCAGGAGATCTGCCCGACCGCGGCATTTCCCGCGCCGTACAAGCTCGATGCGCGCCGCTGCATTTCGTACCTCACCATCGAGAACAAGGGCCCGATCCCGCGCGAGTTTCGCAAGAGCATCGGCAACCGCATCTATGGCTGCGACGACTGCCTCGCGGTGTGCCCGTGGAACAAGTTCGCGCAGGAGGGCCGCGAGGCCAAATTGTCCGCGCGCGCGGAACTGCGCGCACCGGCGCTCTCGGATCTGGCGCGGCTCGACGATGCCGCCTTCCGCACGCTGTTCACCAAATCGCCGGTCAAGCGCATCGGCCGTGACCGCTTCATCCGCAACGTGTTGATCGCGATCGGTAACGCCGGCGATCCATCGCTGGCACGCGAGGCCGAGCGCTTACTCTGCGATGCAAGCCCGCTGGTCCGCGGTGCCGCGGTATGGGCGCTGTCGCAACTAATGACGCCTGACGCCTTTACCGCGTTGGCGGTACGCTCCGCCGCCGGCGAGACCGACGCGGACGTTCGCGCGGAATGGATGGCCTGCGCCGCACGCGCTTGATTTCGCGCAAAAGAATCCGTCATGTTCCCCAGCCATGACAAAACAGCCCTTCTTCGCCAAACGCGGTGACGCCTTCATTCCCAATCCAGCCTCGAACGGTCCGTGGGACCCGAACTCGATGCACGGTCGCGTCGTGATCGGCCTGCTGGCCCACATGATCGAGGAGCGTCACGGCTCCGACGAATTCGTCCCCGCCAGGCTGACGGTCGACATGTTCCGGCTGCCGAATATCCAGACGCCGGTGGAAGTCACCACGAAACTCATCCGTGACGGCATGCGCATCAAGGTGGTGGAAGCCGAGTTCTTCTCCGGCGTCACCAGCATGGCACGGGCCTCATGCCAGTTGTTGCGCCGGACGGAAAATGCGCCCGGCAATGTCTGGTCGCCATCGAACTGGGACGCGCCGCTGCCCGACACGATCCCCGCCCCGACCGATCCAAAGCTCGGCATGAACGGCAAATGGACGACGCGTCCTATTGTCGGCGCGATGGGATCGCTTGGCCCCCGGCGATTGTGGATGAGCGAAGTCCGCGAGCTGGTCGAGGGCACGCCGATGTCGCCATTCGTCCATGTCGCAACGGGTGCGGATTTCGCCAGCCCCTTCGCCAATGCCGGCGACAAGGGCCTCGGCTACATCAACAGCGACGTCACGCTGTATCTGCACCGCCTGCCGGTGACGCGATGGATCGGCTTCGACGTGGTGAACCATCACGCCAGCGACGGCATCGCGATCGGCGAGTGCTGGCTCTATGACGAGAAAGGCCCGATCGGCACTTCGACGGTGGCGGCGCTGGCACAGCGCAAGCCGATGACGAACGTGCCGCCGCCGTAAAGGCTCTCCGTCATTCCGCCAGATGCCGCTTCATCTCCGGCCGCGCCTTTAGCGCCGCGCCCTGCCTGGCAACGATCTTAGCAATACGCTCAGGCGCGAACTTGATGTCGACAAACGCGGGTGCGGTGTTGGCGACCTCGTGATACTCCGC
>PNLC01000808.1 GCA_013822885.1 Bradyrhizobium sp. | reverse complement strand
AACGAGCCACGGGCCGACCGGGCCGAAGGTGTCGTGCGACTTGCCCTTGGTCCATTGTCCGCCGCGCTCCTGCTGGAAATAGCGCTCGGAAACGTCGTTGCAGACGCAGTAGCCGGCGACGTGATTGAGCGCGTCGGCCTCGGAGACGTATTTGGCGCGGGTGCCGATGATGGCGGCGATTTCGATTTCCCAGTCGAGCTTTTTGGATTCGCGCGGCTTCTCGACCGGGTCGTTCGGACCCGACAGCGAGGTGTTGGCCTTCAGAAAGAAGATCGGTTCGGGCGGAATCGGATTGCCGGTTTCCTTGGCGTGATCGACATAGTTGAGGCCGATCGCGACGAATTTCGAGATGCCGGTGACCGGCGCGCCGAAGCGCTGCTTGCCATCCACGGCCGGGAGTTTTGACGTGTCCAGCGCGGCGAGCTTGGCCAGCGAGGCCGGCGCATAGGCCTCGCCGTCGAGGTCCCTGACGTGCGCCGACAGATCGCGCAACTGGCCGGATTTATCGATCAGGCCGGGCTTTTCCGAACCCTTGGCACCGTAACGAACAAGCTTCATTTTTATCACTCCCTACGGGGTTTTCTTGGGATTTCTGGGCGATTTCCGTGACTTCAAACGCTTCATGGAACAGCGGGGGCGCAAATTCAACTGCGGACTGTCCGAGCCCGCCACATACCACCCCCTCAGCCCAGGGCGATGAACTTGAAGGCGTCCCCCTCGTGCTTGATGTGGCCGGCATTGAAATGGCCGCCGATCACCAGCGTCGGCGTGTCGGCAAAGCGCGAAAGCAGCTCGCGGCGGGTCGCTGCCGACTGTTTGGGGTCGGAATCCGCGGTCGACGACCAGCCGAGATGAGCCATCTGGCAGGGATGGTGGGCGACGTCCCCGGTGAGCAGGCCTTCCTCGCCGTCCGATTTGATGTGGATGCTCATGTGGCCGGGGCTGTGGCCCGGCGTCGGGATCAGGGTGATCTCGTCGGCAAGTCTGGCATCGCTGGCGACGAGGTCGGCCTTGCCGGCGTCGGCGATCGGCTTCACGGAGTCATTGAATACCGCCTGGTGCGCTGGGCCTTCGCTGTGGTCGCGCCAGTGCTCAAACTCGGTCCTGCCGAACACGTATCGGGCGTTGGCAAACGTCGGCACCCATTTGCCGTCGACGAGGATGGTGTTCCAGCCGACATGGTCGACATGCAGGTGCGTGCACAGCACGGTGTCGATGCTGTCGGGCGGAAAGCCCGACGCCGTCAATGTGGCGAGAAACGGATCCTTGCGGTTGTTCCAGGTCGGCACGTTGCGACCCTGCTTGTCGTTGCCGAGCCCGGTATCGACGATGATCCGACGGGACGGCGTTTCCACCAGCAGCGAGTGGATCGACATCTTCAGCCGGCCTTCCTCATTCGCATAATGTGGAATTAGCCACGGCAGTTTCTGGATTTCCTCGTTGGTCGCGAGCGGCAGGATGAAGCGCGTGCTGCCGACGGTCTCCAGTTCGACGACCTTTGTGATTTTGACTTTGCCCACGGTCCAGTGCATCCGGCGTTTCCCTCTATTGTTATTGTCGATCCGGCTTTGTTTTTTTATCGCGCGCAATCCACGATGACGGTGCCAAGCTTGTCGCCTTTCTCGACCGCCTGATGCGCCTTTGCGGTGTCCGCGAGCGCAAACTGCCCGGCGACGTTGTGAATGCGCGTGCCCGCCGCCAGCCATTTGGTGATGTCGGCCTGTGCCGCCGCCAGCAGCGGCGGCGGCAGCGCGAACAGCACCAGCGCGCGCACCGCGATGCACTTCTCCATC
>PNLC01000807.1 GCA_013822885.1 Bradyrhizobium sp. | reverse complement strand
TTCGGCGCAACGCATTGCCGATTTGCCTGATGTCCCGACCATGGCCGAGAGCGGCTATCCCGATTACGTCGTTAGCGTCTGGTTTGGCGTTTCCGCGCCCTCGAAGCTGCCCGACGATATCGCGCAAAAACTCACTGCCAGTCTGCACAAGGCCCTGGGCGATGATACGTTCCGCGCCTCGCTCGAGAAGGTCGGCTTTCTGCCTCTGCGTCCGAAGAGCCAGGCGGAGATCGACAAGTTCGTCGCGACCGATCGCGCGCGGTGGGCGGGTGTGATAAAGGCTCTCAACATCTCACTGGATTAGGGAAATGGTTCCGAAGACTGAAATCCGTGACGGCGAACTGACCGTCGATGTGCCGCCGGCCCGCGATGCCGGGCTGGTGTTTGTCGGCCGCATCCGAACGCCCTGGAAATCACGGCTGGATACGCCACGGCAGGGCCGGCTCGACGGCCCTGTCTGCCGGCTGGAGATTTTCGAGCCCTGGGTGCCCGCGATCAAGGGCGTGGATTTCTATGAGAGCCTGGAGGTGATCTACTGGCTGCACCAGTCGCGCCGCGACTTGGTGCTGCAGAGCCCGAAGAACAACCAGAAAACCCGCGGTACGTTCTCGCTGCGCTCGCCGGTGCGGCCCAATCCGATCGGCACCTCGATCGTGAAGTTCGTGAAGATCGAAGGCAACGTCATCCTGGTGCGCGGCCTCGACTGCCTCGACGAAACGCCACTGCTCGACATCAAGCCCGACCGCTGCGAGTTCACGCCGCTGGCGCCGCCGCAGCCCGGCGATTTCCAGACGGATTAGGTTTTTCCGCGTCATTGCGAGGAGCAGAGCGACGAAGCAATCCATTGCCCCGCGTGCGGCCCGATGGATTGCTTCACTTCGCTCGCATTGACGGGAAGGGACCGAAATCTAACCCAGCGCCGCCGCCAGCTTGGTCGCGTTGTCCTCCAGCACCTTCACATCTTCCTTGCGGCTGGCGGGTGGCAGGAGCGCTACACCGTCGTGGCGCGGCATCACGTGCATGTGCAGGTGAAAGACCACTTGGCCGCCGGCGGGCTCGTTGAACTGCTGCACGGTGATGCCGTCGGCCTTGAATGCCTTGATCGCGGCGGCGGCGATCTTGTGGGCGGCGCGTGCGACGTGGGCGTAATCGTCGGGCGTGATGTCGAGGATGTTGCGGGCAGGGGCTTTTGGAATCACCAGCGTATGGCCGGGCGAGCGCGGCATGATGTCGAGGAATGCCAGCACATGGTCGTCCTCGTAGACCTTGTGGCAGGGAAACTCGCCACGCAGGATTTTTGCGAAGGGGTTGTTGGTGTCATAGGCGGGCATGGCTGCTTCCCTCGGGTTTGTTTCAATCTCACGTCGCTTGCGAACCGGTCAAGCGTCGTCGGCGGCCTTGCGGAACGGGCCGGCTTCGGTCAGTTCGCGGCCAACCTCAGCCACATAGGCGCGCTCGCGCTTCAAATAGTCCGCGATCGCGCGGCGCAGATCGGGATCGGCGATGAAGTGCGCGGAGTAGGTGGTTTGCGGCAGGTAGCCGCGCGCCAGCTTGTGCTCGCCCTGCGCGCCGGCCTCCACGAACTTGAGGCCGCGCTGGATCGCGAAATCGATCGCCTGATAATAGCAGACCTCGAAATGCAGGAACGGATGATGCTCGACCGCGCCCCAGTTGCGGCCGAACAGCGTTTCAGAACCGATGAAGTTGATGGCGCCCGCGATCCAGCGGCCGTTGCGCTTGGCCATCACCAGCAGCACGTCGCGGCTCATGCTCTCGCCGATCAGCGAGAAGAATTT